>CALKXZ010000339.1 GCA_938003775.1 uncultured Granulosicoccus sp.
TATTACTCGAGTCTCTCAAATTGTAGGGGCAATGAACGAATTTTCACATCCTGATAAACAAGAAAAATCGCCAACGGATATTAATCGAGCATTGGATACCACGATTATAGTGGCAACTAATGAATATAAATATGTTGCGACACTTGAGAAACGATTCGAAACGATACCGGATATAGACGGACACCTGGGTGATCTAAACCAGGTGTTTTTAAATCTCATTATTAACGCAGCGCATGCGATTTCTGAGAAGGGCAATGAGCGTGGGTTGATCGTCGTCAGTACGGCGCAAGAGGGGGATTTTGTCAAAATATCTATTTCTGATTCGGGTGCCGGTATTCCAAAAGCGGTACAGCATCGGATCTTCGACCCGTTCTTCACAACCAAAGAGGTGGGCCGAGGTACCGGTCAGGGGCTGGCTATTTCGCACAAAATTGTGGTTGAAAACCACGGGGGACAGCTCAGCTTCGACTCCGTTGTGGGTCAAGGCACCACGTTCCATGTTGTGTTGCCCATTTGCGCAGCATCCCTTTCTGAAAAACGATCACTCAATGCGATCACACGAGATCTGGCAGCATGAAAAAAATCCTGTTTGTAGACGATGAAGTTGATGTTCTGGAAGGACTAAAGGATGCTTTACATCAGCATACGCGACGATGGGAAATGACATTCTCGTGTGGTGGTGAGTCGGCACTGGACGATATAAGATCTAATCGCTACGATGTAGTGGTTTCCGATATTCGTATGCCAGTAGTGGATGGTATTGCCGTTCTGCAATTTGTTAAAGATGTACAACCAGAAGCAATACGTATTGCACTGACTGGCTATTCTGATCTGGACAAGACCATAAAATTAACGTCACTTGCACAGCGTTATTTGACGAAACCTTGTAACGTTGACGAATTGGACGAAGCTATCTGTCGAGATCTTGAACTGGTAGAGGCGTTTGACAATCCGGCAGTAAAGCGACTGGCGGGACGAGCCGGTCGGTTACCCGGCAGCAGTGAAAACCAGCAGGCCTTGTTGGAATCATTAAACAATGTAGACAGTTCACTGGATGATATCGCTGCCATTGTTGAGAAGGATATAGCGCTTACAGCGAAAATACTGCAGCTGGCGAATTCATCATTTTTTCGCCGTCAGTCTTCGCTCGATTCTGCCAAGTTAGCGGTGGGTTATCTGGGGGTTGATGTTATAAGATCGCTGGTCTTGGCGAATCAGTTATTTGAATTGTCCAATAAGCTTGATGGTTCCCAGCATATTGACAGTGTTGCGATTCAAAGGCACTGCTTACTAACAGCCACTATTGCAAAGGAAATACTCGAAGGCTCAGAGCATGCTAGTGCGGCATTTACGGCGGGTCTACTCCATGATGTTGGCAAGTTGCTAATTGCCTTAAATGAGCCGACATTACTCGACACATTAATGAGTAAAGATCCTGACAATCAGGGTAGGTGGCCGAACACTGAAACTGAACGACAAATTATGGCTTGTTCACACGCGGAGGTTGGTGGTTGTTTTTTGAACCTATGGGGTATTCCCACAGCAGTGGTCGAGGCAGCTACGTTCCACGATACGCCATCGTCTGTGTTTTCGCGTCATTTTGACGCTGTGGCTGCTGTGCACGTGGCAAACTACCTTGCCCACTGGGTTGATGGTGGCCAGGATGATGTTAGCGCAGAACATAAGCTTAATCGCTCTTATATCGCGGCCTACATGACGCCAGAACAAGAACAGCAATGGAAGGCGATCGCCGTGGATTCAGCTACTGATCTTGGGCTACTGACACACAACAATAGCTCGCGTAACGCGGCTTAATGGTCGTTTGCACTCGCTAATTCATAGCATTGGTGAGTTTCTAATAAAGTAGCACATGAAGAATGGCAAGATTCTGTATTATCTGCGTCAGTGTCGTTTCGCAATTGATGCCCGGATACATGAAGCAGGCCATTCACACTCATCGCTGGAACCCGCCGGCAGGCGTTACGGTAAAGCCGCTGGGAATCTATATATTGCATGGCACCGGTGAGCATGCGGGCCGCTATACGCGTTTTGCTGAACGTTTAGCCTCTCGCGGATGGAGAGTTGGCGCCCATGATCATCCCGGTCATGGCTTATCAGCAGGGCAGCGTGGACTCATAGACCCAGCTGGTAGCTTGGCTACGCAGGCAGCCATCCAGATCCAAACCTTTGCCAGTCATACTGGGGCAACTCCGTTGTTGTTTGGCCACAGTCTGGGTGGGGTGCTGGCCAGTGAGCTGGTGCTCGAACATCGCCTGCCGGTTGCCGGTCTTTTGCTTTCAGCGCCAGCTTACGTCCCACTGACCACTTTTTGGGATCGAATAAAGCTTAGGTTGTTAACTTTTGTGGCTCCGCGACTTTGCCTGGATCTGGGCTATGACGCCAGTAAACTAACTCACGATCAAGGCGAACAGAAGTTGGCACAGGCAGATTCACTGATTCATTCATTCAAATCTGCAACGCTGGTTAATTGGTTAATGACATCAGGCAGGCGTTCTCTGGCTAACGCCACACAGTTAGAGGTGGATACGCTGTTAATGATCGCTGGTGCCGACCCGGTTATCGATTCTGAGCAGACCCGGTTGTTTGCCAGCCGGGTGCCGACGCGTTACCTGACTGTGCATGAGTACACAGATGCTTATCATGAATTGCTCAACGAGATACCGGAACGGCGTGAGCAAGTCATGGTCGATATCGAACGTTGGGTTGAGCAATATGCTTGATAGGTCAACGTACGCCAATACAGTAAAACTCGAATGAGGATGGAATTTGGACAAGCGCGTAGTCATAGTCACTGGTGCGGCACGGGGAATTGGTTTAGCCACGACGCATTTGTTGCTCTCACAAGGTGCCACGGTTGTCATGGTGGATATCGATGAAGAGGAGTTAACGAAAGCCTCGTGTGAGCTAGACAACGTACTGGTGCACCCTTGTGATGTCGCTGACCCCGAAAGCGTTGCTTTGATGGTGGACACCGTAGAAGCTCGGTTACACCAGATAGACGGCTTGGTCAACAACGCTGGCATTGCAGAGTTCGGACCGATCGAGCAAACCAGTATCGACATTTGGCGACGTGTCATGGCGACCAATCTTGACGGCGTATTTCTATGTTCTCAGGCGGCAACGCCAGCTTTGAAACGCAGTAAAGGCTGCATTGTCAATATTGCCAGTATTTCTGGGCTGCGAGCCTCGACTTTGCGCACAGCCTATGGCACATCTAAAGCGGCGGTGATTCACTTAACGCAGCAGCAAGCGGCAGAGCTGGGTGAACACGGTGTCAGAGCTAACTGCGTTGCCCCTGGTCCTGTGCGCACGAAATTAGCGATGGCTGTCCATACACAAGACATCATAGAGGCCTATCATGATGCTATACCGCTCAACCGTTATGGAACCGAAGACGAAATTGCCAACGTTATAGCGTTCCTATGTTCACCTCAAGCCAGTTATATTACGGGCCAGATCATCGCTGCCGATGGTGGATTTGAGAGCACAGGAGTGGGATTGCCATCGCTCCGCCGCCCACACGATCGATACGTTAATAAACAAGCAAAGAATTCGCCGTTAGATTCGGACTAGTGCCACATGCAAAGAGTGTGATCAGGCCTACAAATTCCCTTCATTATATGTCTAGCGACTGGCCTGTTACTTGCTGACAGTAACATGTTACCGGTAGGTTACCTGAGAGTTGTCGCACGTATACCCGTGGCCTGTTTTACTGGATGGCGTCTTTGAATTGATTCGCAGGAGGTTGTTGGCGCCACGTGTATTCGCTTCTAACGGCGTGAGCTTACAAAGGAGCAATCCACTGCATGATGTTTAACAATTGGCGACTTAGATTGTCGGACTACGTCTCGGTCGTACAGCAGCAACTGGTTCGCTTAGACAAGCAGCTACTCAGCTGTGCGCTGTTCCTATGTCTTACATCTCAGGGTGTTTACGCTGCAGACCCGATCGCGCGTGACGACAATTTCTCGACAGGCTCAGGCCAGCCAGCCACCGGTTTGCTTTCGTCCAATGACGAGAATCTGGATGGTCCTGCCGATAGCTACACGAAGCTAAGTGACCCCGTCAACGGTGTCGCCAATATCAATTCTGACGGTAGTTTCAGCTACACGCCTAATATCGGTTTTGCAGGCACCGATACCTTTAGCTATGGCATTGACGACGGAGCGGGTGGCACCAGCTCAGCGCTGGTCACCATTGCAGTAGCAGCGGCCAGTGATTTCCTGTCATCCAGCAGCTCTATCCTGTTCACAGCTGAAGACACTCAGGTGCCTTTGGGCCTGTTAGTAGCACCTGATCTGTACGATGGTGGGGCCCTGCAGGATTTGATTTCCACTGAAGCATTGTTTCGCAGTGACTCAGCTGGCGCAACCCCATTACTGTCGAGTATTCCGTCAGGGGCTTCGAGTATCGCCATCACAGGCTATTCAACTCAGAGCCTGGATACTGCAGGAGATAATCTTACCGATGACAATTATCAATTGCTCAATGCGCGTATTAACTTAGTCAACGGAACGTCGAGCGGTCGAGTCGCCTTCATTACTAGTGGCGGTTTGACTAACCTCGATCAGTACACATGGGAGAGTGTTCCGCTGGGTCAGTCTGTATTGACTGATCCGTCGAAAGTTACTGGTTTTTATGCCACCGGTGATTCGGACCCCACGTTCAGTGTGGTTGCCGGTGAGTTGGAAATTGTAGAGACGCACACATTAGAGACTGCCTACGTTATCGAGTACATGACCTCAGATGGCGATAGCACAAACTTTCTCGGTGCGGGCAACACCGTCCAGAATGCAGGAGAATCCTCATCGGTTCTGACGTACCCAGCGGCGCTAGAACCAACAGTAGGCAAGAAGGGATTCATTGTGCTGAATTCAACCAGTGCTGCAGCTGGATCTAACGCGAGAGTAGAGCATAAGGGCTTTGCGCGTTTATTGATTGACCTAGAGGCACGTAGTGTTTCAGGCAGTATCGCTGCACAGCGTGGCGAGAGTGCTCTCAATACAGTGACCTATAGCTTTGAAGATTATCCGCTGGTTGACCGGCGCATCAATGGTAGTGTTCCTGTCAGTATTCTCTCGAGTTCAGCAACTGTCGTTGGCGATCGTACTGCAATTGCATCGGTAGTCCAGGACCCGACACTCTACATCGATGCGAGCGGACAATTTGTTATCGAGCGTGCGCCGGGTTTTGCTGCTGTGTTCACGTCCATGTATACCGCCGAATATTACGAACGAACCGGTTTTAGCTCTATCGCTTCATTCGTATCGGTTGGCAGCGACGATGCGTTGTTTGATGCTAGTCCAACCGACGGAATTGACGAATTTGGTCAGCCGATTGATGAATTTTTGTTTTCGGTGCCTGCCAGTGCTCGTGTTGGACTGTTGCAGATGTCTTGGAGTTCGATCGGTGGCAACGATACCAACGAGAATATCGGCATGGGCTTCGCTGTCATTGATCTGCAGAACGGCAACAGTTCCGGATCGATCACGTTTATTCGTGCCAGCACACCAGACCTTGTCGCCTGGGATGGAGTGACGTTCGGATCGACTTTTTTTGGGGCAACCGATACGGGCGGAAATCCGCTGTACCAGAGCAACAAAAGTGCTGGCAATTTCACCGATCCATTTGCAGAAACTGCCCAATTCGACTTAACAACAAACCCCGACGGTACTCGCGCACTCAGTTTTTCTGCACACTCCTTCGGAGGTATGCAGACCTATCGCGATTACCGAGGAAACGCTAATATTTCCTGGCTGGGTAATGAGCCTTTTTCAATTTCCGGTGTACCGACCTCTGGCAATCTATCGTCAGGTTCGCCAGACGGCAGTGGTGGATGGGAAATCGATTTTGCCGATTTGCCTGCACTGGCTTTTCAACCGGCACCACACGAATCGGGATCGGTCTTTTTATCATTCGACCTTTCCTCGACCGGTGAGACTGAGAACCTCGAATTGCGTATTGCACCGATTGCCGATGCACCAACACTGTCAGCAACGAATGTTGTTGGTTATGTGAATAACCCTATTGCTTTAAATATTGCTGTTACCGATTCTGCGGATACAGATGGTTCAGAGGCTCAACCCGCACGCGTTACGCTGGCGAATATTCCATCCTCGGTGTTGCTGAGTGCTGATACTGGCACGATCACCAACACGGGCGGAGGTGTTTGGGTTGTAGATCGTAGCTCACTCGCAACACTGACGATGAGTGCCACCAGTGCACTAGATACAACGATTGCCGTGTCAGTACTGCAAACCGATGAACAAGATGTTGATGGAGATCTTAGCATTGAAGATGCTGATAATGGCAATGGCGTGGATGAGCTCGATGAGCTACTGGTAACGGATTCGTTCTCAGTGCGTGTGCAGGCCGTGCCTACAGTGACAAGTCTGCTGGTCAACACTGTCACGCCGGTGATCAGTGGAACCGCTACACTTGCGCCCGGTGAGAATTTAACCGTTACTGTCAACGGTATTGTTTACCCGGATAGCGGCCCTGATCTGGTAGTTAATGGCAACGGCACCTGGACGTTGACCATCCCGGTTGCCAACAGGCTTCCTGAGAGTACTTATTCAGTTAAGGCAGAACTGACGCACACAAGCGGCACTTTTGGCAGTGATACAACCAACAACGAATTGGTGGTCGATTTAACGCCGCCACCGGTACCGGGAGTCACCAGCCAGACTACGATGGACAACACGCCAACGATCTCAGGCACGCTGGCCATTGCCAATAGCAACACGCTTAGCGTTAGTGTCAATGGTCAGACCTATGTGCAAGGCGACGGACATCTTGTTGACAACGGTAACGGTACTTGGGACCTACAGATTCCAGCAGCAAATTCTCTCCCTGATGCGTTGTACCAGGTCATCGCGACGCTGAGTGATGCGGCAGGTAATACCAGCACTGAAAGTGGTGTGGATGAGTTGTTGGTGGATACACTGGCACCACCGAGCCCCGGTGTTACCAGCCAGAGGACTAACGATACAACACCGGTGATTGAAGGCAGTGCCACACTTGTTGTTGGTGACATTCTGCGCGTTGAAGTGAACGGAATTGTGTATACGGCAGGTGACGGACAACTGGTTGACAACGGTGATGGCACCTGGACGCTCAGTATTCCGGATACCCATGCGTTGGCTGAGGCTGTCTATAATGTCACCGCAACGATCACCGATCCTGCGCTTAATACCAGCACTGATCCGAGCAGCAGTGAACTAACGATTGACCTTACTGCACCTGCCTCTCCAACTGTTGCGTTACAGCTAACAAATCAGGTGACACCCATGTTGGTGGGTACGGCTAGCGTCGGTACAGGTGAGGTGCTGAGCGTGCATGTCGATGGTGATCTGTACACCGAAGGCGACGGTAATTTGGTTGACAATGGAGACGGTACCTGGGTGTTGGCAGTGCCGCTTGCCAACGCATTGTCTGAAGGGATATTTGAAGTCACTGTAACGCTTACAGATGCAGCAGGAAATAGTTCCAGCGATAGTTCGACTGTTGAGCTGGAGGTGGATTTAACACCGCCACCAGTACCCACTGTAATCTCCCAGATCACCGCCAG
>CALKXZ010000340.1 GCA_938003775.1 uncultured Granulosicoccus sp.
AGGGCGACGAACCGGTTGCATCTGTTGATAAAAGCTCACTGCGCTTGCTGGGGAGCGTCGGTGAACCCATCAATCCAGAAGCATGGGAGTGGTATCACCAAATCGTTGGAGAGTCACGCTGTGAAATTGTTGATACCTGGTGGCAGACCGAAACCGGGGGTATTTTGATCACACCGCTTCCCGGTGCAACGGCTCTAAAACCGGGTTCAGCTACCAAACCGTTTTTTGGTGTTGTACCAGAGCTGGTTGATGAGCAAGGCAACATTCTAGAAGGCGCAGTCTCCGGCAATCTGGTTATCACACGACCCTGGCCGGGTATGATGCGTTCCCTCTACGGCAACCACGAAAGATTCAAAGAAACCTACTTTTCCTTGTATCCGGGCTATTACTTTACCGGCGATGGCGCGCGACGCGACGAAGACGGTTACTTCTGGATTACCGGCCGAGTGGATGACGTACTGAACGTCTCCGGTCATCGACTGGGTACCGCCGAAATCGAAAGCGCTCTGGTACTGCACGAGGCGGTCGCCGAGGCGGCGGTCGTGGGCTACCCACACGACATCAAGGGTCAGGGTATTTACGCCTATGTCACGCTGATGAATGGCGTCGAGCCCAACGATGAGCTTAAGGCAGCTCTGGTTAAGCATGTCCGATCAGAAATAGGCCCTATTGCCACCCCGGATCTGTTGCAGTGGGCTCCCGGCTTACCCAAGACGCGTTCGGGCAAAATCATGCGCCGTATTCTGCGCAAAATTGCCGAGAACGATGTGTCCAGTCTGGGTGATACCTCCACACTGGCAGACCCAGGCGTGGTTGATGGATTAGTCGAGAACCGCGCCAATACGTGATTGGATAAAGCGCAGCCACCGTGGTGTCTGATACCTTCAGATATTCACGTGGTTGTGCTTTTCTAACCCGTTTGCCAACACCACATGTGACGCTGTCAAACACGCCTATCAATTTAGGTCAATCACCTGCTGCAGCAGCGCCTCGTCATCCCATTCACGCGGCCCAAGAGCTTCGTAAACAACCTCACCTTCAGCGTTAACCACGATAGTGGTCGGTAGTGCACGAACCGACCAGTTGGGTAGCGTGTCAACGTTGCCCAGCAATGTCGGAAAATCTATGGGCACTGTGTTTAGAAACGTCGACACTGTGTCTTGTCCTTCACCGGCATTGATCGCCAACATACCAATACCCAGCGGTTCCAGTACATCCCAGGCGGCGTTCATCGACGGTATTTCCTCGATGCACGGCGGGCACCAGGTTGCCCAGAAATTAATGACCCACGGCTTGCCCGCCAGTGATTGTGCTTGCCATTGCACCGAGTCCACTGCCTGCAGATTGAATTCGGGCAAGGCGCGCTCGATCTCGTTCATTGACTGCTGAGCCGAAGCGCGGGTACTGACAGACAGCATTACCAACACGAGTGCGACAAGCATGATGGGTGTCGGCGCTTGACCGGGCATTTTTTTCACGTGTCCTGCTCCGTTGTCATCTGCTGAGCAGGGTTACCATTGAGGGCGTGGTCATGGCCATCGTTATGGGTAAGGTTGTCAGGCTCTTCACTCATGGGCCGATCTTCAAATGAGAGTGATGCAGAATTGATGCAATATCGCCGACCCGTGGGCTCTGGGCCATCGGGAAATACGTGCCCCAAATGCGCACCACAGGTATCGCACAATACCTCAGTACGGTGCATACCCAAAGTCCTGTCCGACTCCTCCTCCACAGCTTCGGCACTGGCAGGCTGGAAAAAGCTTGGCCAGCCACTGCCCGAATCGTACTTGTGCGCCGAATCAAACAGCGTTTCACCGCAGCATACACAAGCGTACAACCCGTCGCCCTTGTGGTTGTTATATTCACCAGTGAACGCGCGCTCGGTGCCCTTTTTCCGAGCAATCTGAAATTGGTTTGGTGTCAGCGTCTCCGCCCACTCTTTCAGTGTTTTTTCAACTTTTCGCACCATTGAACTAACCTCTTATTTCGTGACTTTGTGAGTGCATCTGGTCTTAGTACCCTTCCGTCCATCTAACGTGTCCGTATAATGAACTGTGAGTACAAAAAAAACAGTCAGTGACGACGACATGGCCCTGTTCCGAGATGCCGTTGGCGATGTGCGTTCAGTGAATAATGATCGTGTCGACACACACAGTCGTCCCGCTCACCCCGTTGTACGACATTCAGAGCAAGATGATCGTTCAGTGATGCAATCATTGCTAGAAGATCTCAGCGAGAACGACCTGCTGGAAACCGGTGAGCATCTATCCTACACCCAGCCTGGTGTGCAGCGTTCGGTATTACGCAAACTCAAAAGTGGCCGGTACTCGGTGCAGTCAGAAATTGATCTGCACGGATTGGTTGTCGAGGAGGCGCGGCGTGAGCTATCACAATTTCTCACTGACGCCCAACAGCGCAGGCATTTATGTGTACGGGTCATTCACGGTAAAGGCCGTAAGCATGCCGATAAGGCACCCAGGCTCAAACCCGCTGTCAATCAATGGTTACAACGCAACAAACAGGTGCTGGCATTCTGCTCAGCACGTGTGAATGATGGCGGTACCGGCGCCGTCTATGTGCTGTTGAAACGCCTTACATAACGCCACAGGAAACGCTCGCTTGATTATTGTCGACACAGCACTTGAAAAACGAGCCGCTGCCGGAAACCCCATCGTCGTTGGTATCGTAGGCGCTGGCGCCATGGCTCGAGGTGTTGCGCTTCAGCTCATTAAGTACTGCAAGGGTTTCCAGCTTGCAGGGGTCAGTAACCGCCACATAACGGGGGCAGAACGCTTATATCGTGAGGCAGGTGTCAACGAATTCTCACACCCACAAAACCAGTCAGTGTTTGATTCCTGCGTAAAACAAGGGCGTTATTGTGTGGTTGAAGACCCCACCCTACTCTGCCGCTGTCCACATATCGATGTGATCGTCGAAATAACGGGAGCGGTAGAATTCGGCGCGCAGGTAGTTGTTGACGCCATCAACCACGATAAACATGTGGTCATGATGAACGCCGAGGTGGACAGCACTGTCGGGCCAATCCTGAAAACCTATGCAGATCAACAAGGCGTTGTACTGACTAACGTTGATGGTGACCAGCCTGGCGTGCTAATGAATCTGTACCGTTTTGTCCGTGGTATTGGTGTCAAACCCGTGCTATGTGGCAATATTAAAGGCCTTCAGGACCCGTACCGTACACCCGCCACTCAGCAAAGCTTCGCTGATCGCTGGAAGCAGAATGCCGCGATGGTCACCTCCTTTGCTGATGGCACGAAAATCTCATTTGAACAAGCCTTAGTGGCCAACGCCACCGGTATGCGCGTGGCCCAACGCGGTATGTTTGGTCCCACCGTGACAAACGGTGAGCATATTGACAATGCCGGGCAGTGGTACCCGATTGATTTACTCAGCGAACAGACAGGGATTGTTGACTACGTAGTGGGAGCAACACCGGGTCCCGGTGTGTTCGTACTCGGCACCCATTCGGACCCCGCACAGCAACATTTTCTGGAACTCTACAAACTGGGTACCGGCCCACTGTATTCGTTCTACACACCGTACCATTTGTGCCACTTTGAAGTGCATAACACCATCGCTCGTGCGGTGCTGTTTAAAGACGCTGCAATAGCACCAGACTTTGGTCCGTGTGTCGATGTTGTGGCAACCGCCAAGAGAGACCTGAAAGCGGGTGAAACGCTGGACGGCATCGGTCACTACATGACCTATGGCCAGTGCGAAAATGCAGATGTGGTCTTTAATGAACAACTGTTACCCATCGGCTTGGCCGAGGGTGCAGTGATTCATCAAGACATTGCTAAAGACAGCACATTGACACTCAATGACGTCACGTTACCAGCTGGCAGGTTGGTCGATCAATTGCGCAGCGAGCAAAACAAACGATTTTTTAACAAGGCGACAAACACATGAAGGCGGTGATACTTGCCGGGGGCCTGGGCACTCGAATCAGTGAAGAGACCAATATACGACCCAAGCCGATGGTGGAAATAGGCGATATGCCTATCATTTGGCACATCATGAAAACCTATTCACATTACGGCATTAACGATTTCATTGTGCTGTGTGGTTATAAGGGTCACATGATCAAGGAGTATTTTGCCAACTATGCCATGCGCTGTTCATCAGTGGAGATTGACCTAAGCTCTGGATCAATGTCGCTACTCGACCCAGTCAGAGAACCCTGGAAAGTTACCCTGGTCGATACCGGCGAAACCACCATGACCGGGGGACGTATTAAACGTGCACAATCGCATATTGGTAACGATACCTTTCTACTGACCTACGGTGATGGCGTTAGTAATGTCGATATTGACGCCTTACTCGCTGCACATAGAAACGATAATTCTCTAGTCACCCTGACAGCGGTTCAGCCTCCGGGACGATTCGGCGCACTGACGCTGGGCGACCAGCAAACCAAGGTCAGTCAATTTCTGGAAAAGCCCGAGGGTGATGGCGCATGGATTAACGGGGGTTATTTCGCGGTTGAACCTGCGGCCATTGATTATATTGATGACGACAGCATTTCTTGGGAACAACAACCCCTTGCACGCATTGCTGATGAAGGGCATCTGAGTGCCTATAAACATGCGGGGTTCTGGCAGCCGATGGATACACTACGCGATAAACAATACCTGGAATCTCTGTGGCGCGAAAACGCAGCACCTTGGAAAGTCTGGTAAAACTATGCACTTTACAGAAACTGAATTGCCAGGTGCTTTTCTGGTAGATCTGAACAAGATTGGTGATGAGCGAGGGTTCTTCGCGCGAGTGTTCTGTCAGCAGGAATTTGAACAACAGGGACTAAACGGGAATGTGGTCCAAAGTAACCTGTCTTTTAGTCGTGACAAGGGTACAGTGCGCGGCATGCATTATCAGGTTGAACCCGTCCCCGAAACCAAGTTGATCCGGTGTATACGCGGCAGCATTGTTGATGTCATCGTGGATATGCGAGCAGAATCACCGCACTATCGCCAACATACGATGGTTGAACTCAGCGCAGACAATCGGCGCGCTTTGTTTGTACCAGCCAATTTTGCCCACGGCTTTCAAACTCTCGAAGACGACACTGAAGTCTTATATATGGTGTCGGGGCTATATACACCACAGTGCGAGCGGGGACTGCGTTATAACGATCCACAACTGGGTATTAACTGGCCAGTGCCGGTTACTCAGATCTCTGACAAAGATGGTCAATGGCCTCAGCTGACTCATCAGAATACCCCATCATGATCAACGCTGAATTCTGGTCAGGCAAGCGCGTTCTGCTCACCGGACATACCGGATTTAAAGGTAGCTGGCTATCCTTGTGGCTATCGTCATTGGGCGCACAGGTTCACGGATATGCATTGGCCCCAGACACAGAACCCAGTTTGTATGAACTGGCTGACGTGGATTCACTGGTCCAGTCAACCATAGGTGATATTCGCAACCGCAATGTATTGACTGCCACATTCGATAGCGTGAAACCGGATATCGTATTGCATCTGGCAGCACAACCGCTGGTACGTGCGTCTTTCAAAGATCCGGTAACCACTTTTGAAACCAATGTCATGGGTACCATTAACGTACTCGAGTCCATACGGCAATGCCATAGTGTTCGCGCTGCCGTGATCATCAGCAGTGACAAGTGCTATGAAAATCAGGAATGGCACTGGGGTTATCGAGAAAATGAACCACTTGGTGGCCATGACCCATACAGTGCCAGCAAAGCCTGTACCGAACTGGTTACCCAATCATGGCGACTCTCGTTTATGGGAGATTCTGGCGAAGATGCACAGCTTTGTCCGGTAGCGTCTGCCCGTGCTGGCAATGTGATTGGTGGCGGGGATTGGGCCCGCGACCGACTCATTCCCGATATCTTGAATGCGTTGAATAACAACTCAGACGTCATACTGCGCAACCCTGATGCCATCAGACCCTGGCAGCATGTTTTAGAACCACTGGCTGGTTATTTGATGCTTGCTGAGCGACTGCACGAAGATGGGCAGTATTGGGCACAGGCTTGGAACTTTGGC
>CALKXZ010000341.1 GCA_938003775.1 uncultured Granulosicoccus sp.
GCTGTACCCGTTGATACAAGCAATCAGTGCACACACTGACAGGTCAGTGCTATTCGCTATACTGCTGAGCATGAATTCAAACACCCTGCCCGATTTCACATCAGCGGATTTTCTGGAACAGCATATCCAGTCCATCCTGGCCTTCTACGAACCTAACGTGCGCGCCGCAGATGGCGGATTCCACCAGTGCTTTATGGACGATGGGTCGGTCTATGATACTGGCATGCGCCATTTGGTTAGCTCCACGCGCTTCATTTACAACTACGCGACCGCCTACCAGCGCTATGGCATACCCCACTATCAACAATGGGCGCAAGAGGGTTTCGATCACCTAAATAGAGTCCATCGCCAACCACTGGGGCACTACGCATGGGTCGTAGACAACAACACGGTCACGGATGG
The DNA here is from genome assembly GCA_938003775.1 of uncultured Granulosicoccus sp. Lineage (GTDB taxonomy): Bacteria > Pseudomonadota > Gammaproteobacteria > Granulosicoccales > Granulosicoccaceae > Granulosicoccus. The sequence goes on from CALKXZ010000341.1 coordinate 403, forward strand.
ACGCGCAATGGCCTATGGACATGCGTTTGTTATGCTTGCAGCAGCCAGTTGCGTGCGTGCCGGTATTGCCAGCGCGAATGAAACCATTGATGACATCTGGGATTTCATGGAGCGTAATTTTTGGGATGAAAACGCGCAAGCCTACGCTGATGAACGAGACAGCTCACTGGTCATGCTAGACAGTTACCGTGGGCAAAATGCCAACATGCATACCTGTGAGGCATTGCTGGCAGCTTTCACCGCAACCGGTAAACAGCGCTACCTGGAACGCGCAGCCCAACTGGCTCATCGCTTCGCGGTCGAACTGGCCGCGCAAAGCGACGGCCTGATCTGGGAGCACTATGACACCCACTGGCAGTGCGACATGCAGTACAACATTGACAAACCCGACGATCTATTCAAACCATGGGGCTTTCAGCCGGGTCACCAGCTTGTATGGTGCAAGCTACTACTGACGCTGCACCAAGTACAGCCGAACCCCGTTTGGGTCAGTCGCGCTACCGAGTTATACCAACAGGCCATGAGTCAGGGCTGGGACGCCCAGTACGGGGGTCTGGTATACGGCTTTGCGCCCGACGGCACGTTTAGTGATGCGCACAAGTACTTCTGGGTACACGCAGAAGGATTCGCGGCAGCTTGGCGGCTGTACCGGGTTACCGGTAAAAAACAGTATCTGGAGGACTATCGGCGGTTGTGGCTATACAGCTGGCAACACCTGATTGACCATGAATACGGTGCATGGTTTCGAATAAGAAATAGAGACGGCTCTGCATTTGATAAGCTCAAATCCCCTCCCGGCAAAACGGACTACCATACGATGGGAGCCTGTTGGGATGTTCTGTCCCAGCACTGACGTTATCCACCAGTACTAAACCGTACTGTGATTATAGTTTTACCCGCTTTCCGCTTTTGCCTGATTTGTAAATCGCATCAATCACCTTCTGATTCAATACTGATTGCTCCAGCGTAAAATACGGTTGTTTTTTACCCGCTACCGCACGGCTGAAGGCTTCAATTTCAAAACGGTATTGATTCAGCCCAGTAAACCGATAAATGCGCGTTTCATTGTGGCCGCTATTGTGTAGCCGCACCTCATCACCTTCGTACAGGTTCGAATTAAACGGCGCACTCAGCTCGATAAAACCTTTGTCACCATGAAACACCATGCTCTGGCGATTACTCATTTGCGTGGACACATAAAAACTCATATCAATCCCATCGAATTCCAACTCGGCACTGGCGTAACGATCGGTCATAAAGATCGGGTCGAATTCAACGCTTGCATTCACGCTCAGTGGCTCAAGGCCAGTGGCAAAACGCGCGCAAACCGTCGGATACACGCCAATATCAGGTAAAGCACCACCACCCAGCTCTACTCGGTTGCGCATGTTTTTCGGGTCTTTGTTGAAGTAGGTAAATGACGATTCAATGCGTCGCAACGTACCTATTGCACCTTTACTTAATAACTCACGTACCTTGATCCACTGGGGGTGGTAGGTCACCATAAAGGCTTCGGAGACAACCACGCCAGCCTTGTCTCGCGCCTTTATCAGCTTGTTGATTTCACTGGCTTTAAGCGCCAACGGTTTTTCAACCAACACATGTTTACCAGACAGAATGGCTGCGTGTGCCCATTCCACGTGCTGGGATGTGGGCAGCGGAATATACACCGCCTCTATAGAGTCTGATGCGAGCATGGCCTCGTAGCTATCAAAGGCCTGTGATGCATTAAAGTGATTGGCCATTTTTTGCGCGCTCTTTGCACGGCGCGATGCTACCGCCACAAGTTGCGCGTTACTCGCCTGTTGAATCGCGGGCACGACATGTTCATAGCCGATTTTCGCGGTAGACAGAATGCCGAATTTCAACATGGTTATCTCCCTGACATTATGGGTTAGGTGTGCGTGTTTTTTGTAATACTGCGCTGGCGGCGGCGGCCCGCAGTTTATCTTTTTTACTCATTCGACGACCCTTTATGCCGCCTGTACCGTCAGTGAGCACTGCACTCTGGCCTTGTGTATTGGTGGGCTCGAAACCAGGTACCACATCGTGCTCAAGTGTTATCCCTACGCGTTTTTCTATCAGAACCATATGCGCTTGAGTGCTGATATCAACCAGGCTGATGGCCATCCCCGATTCACCGGCCCGACCGGTTCTGCCTATACGATGAGTGTACAAATCTGCTGAGCGTGGCAGATCATAGTTGATGACACATGGCAGCACTGGAATATCAATACCGCGCGCGGCAAGATCGGTCGCAACCAGCACCTGCAATGAGCCTTGCACAAGCCGAGCTAATACTTGGGTCCGCCTTTGAGTTGATAATTTTCCGTGCAGTGCTTCAGCGCGTATACCGGCATTATTGAGTTCATGCGCCAGCCGCTCAGTAGTCTTCCGATCTTTTACGAAAACCACTGTCGGCGTCGTCAGTTGGTCATCTTTTATCATAGAGGTTAGCAAAGCAGTACGTTGCTGAGTATCAACACGTATGATGCGCTGGTGAATGTTGGGCCGCTGTTCATCGGGTTGGATCACCACAGGCTCTGTTAGCAGCCACTTGGCGCGAGCATTCACTTTGCCGCTAAAGGTTGCCGAAAGCATCACTGTTTGACGCGGCTTCACTTGCTCTAGCACCTCACCGGTATCTTCGGCAAAACCACTGTCCAGCAAACGATCAGCTTCATCGAGTATCAACACATCAATAGCCTGCGCCTTCAACCCACCTTGGCGCATCACATCCAGTAACCGACCGGGTGTCGCAAGAACCATGTCTACACCACCGCGCAGTTGCATGAGTTGAGGATTGATGGATGAGCCACCTGTCAATAAGGCGTATTTAAATCCAGGTAGACGGGCTGCGAAAGGTGACAGCACGTCGGCAAGCTGATGAACCAGCTCGCGTGTCGGTACCATGATCAAGACGGTGCCTGTTAAAGCACCGGCGTTGCGTCTTTTACGGCTAAGCAGTGGCAGTAAATAAGCCAGTGATTTCCCGGAGCCGGTTTTTGCACACACCCACACATCACGACCGCTTAATACAGCCGGGATGGTGTCTCTCTGCACCAGGGTTGGCTCAGACAATCCCTGCACCGACAGCTCACAGAGCAACTCGGGGACTAGCTCAAGAGTGTTAAAGGACATGTCATGTTTGGTCAATGCAGAGCACGTCAGTGTACCGCGACACTCAAAAGATTACAGCCGCTGTGTGCTAGCCTGAATCTGTTGATGACTGACTGGAACACCATTTTGCCTAACTCACCACGATATTCAAGCGCCTCACTGACAGCTTTCGCTAACCGCGTGCTGGCAGGCTTTGGTTGCAATGAGCACGAAGCACACATCGTATCCACACATCTGGTCGATGCAAATCTATCGGGACACGACTCACACGGTATCGGCATGCTACCCCTGTATGGCGAACAGGTCAGTGACGGCAACCTGGTACCCAATCAGACACCAACGCTGTACCCGTCTGTGGGTGCCATATCAGTGGTGGATGCCAATCGGGGTTTTGGTCATCACATGGCTTTACTGGCGCTGGACCACGCGATGAAAACAGTGCCGGAACACAAGGTGGCCATTCTGGGGTTGCGTAACTCGGGGCATGTATCGCGTGTTGGCACTTATTCTGAATACTGTGCTGCACAAGGCTATGTGTCAATTCACATGGTCAATGTGGTGGGCCATCCCCCCATCGTCGCACCCTTCGGTGCTTGCGAGAGCGGCTTTTCAACCAATCCAATCAGCATGGCTATGCCAGTAAATGGGCAAGCCAAACCCTTGCTGGACATCGCAACCAGTACTGTGGCATTTGGCAAGGTGCGCGTTGCCAGCAACCAGAACACGCAGGTTCCTGCTAACTGGTTGATCGATTCAGCAGGTCTCCCGACTCAAGACCCACACCCGATGGCACAGCACCGTGAAGGATCACTGTGCGCATTTGGCGCTCACAAAGGGTCGGGGCTGGGTATGTTTGTCGAACTACTGGCAGGCGCCTTAGCCAGTACTGACACTGTTGCCAGCATGGAGCACTTGCCACATGGTGTTATTAATAATATGTTTTCGGTGATCATTGACCCAGCTGCCTTTGACGATGCTGAAGCGGTTGCCAGGCGCACCCTGGAGTTCTATCAGTTCATTAAAGACAAGCCTCCAGCCGTAGGCACCGATGAGGTATTGATGCCGGGGGAACCGGAGAACATCAGCCGTGAACAGCGGCAGCGTGCAGGCATCCCCGTGGATGATGAAACCATTCGTCAGATCGTTGAAACTGCCCGTACGTTTTCACTGTCGACAGATACCACGCACGCTTTGTTGGAGGTCGTTGAGTAATCCAAAAGCGCCTCTGCCCGCTATTGCTTACTCGTGGCGTACGCCAATGCACCCGACGACCAGCACCCAACGCAAAAATCTTCGGCGATTCACTGATCTCGGGGTCTGAAGATCAGCGCATTTAAGCAAATTTACGCGCCGCATCGATGGTTAAACCCAGCCCGACACTGCCGAACGTGTCGCCTTTAACCCGACGCGCTGCTGGAAACAACTCGTTAAACTGTTGTTGTAACAACGGTACAGATGAGGAACCACCCGTGTAGAACACACTGGTGACTGATTCTGCCTGAATGCGCGCGCAAGCCAGCGCATCAATGACACAGCCCGTGAGCCGTTCAAGCGCCGCGGCTATGGCGTTTTCGAAATCAGCCCGGTGAACCTCGGCCTGTAGTTCAGCCTCTGCGGTGGCTAGGTTTAATGATGCGTGCATTTGATCAGATAAGGTTATCTTGGCTAACTCAACAGCTCTAGCGAGTGCATGACCATGACGATTCTCAATAATCTGCAGCAGCTGACCCACTTGGTGCGATTCCACCGCATCGAGCTTCATCTGCTGGACCATAGAAAGTGTAGCGGTGTTATACAACAGGGGAATGCGGTGCCAAGTAGCCAGATCAAAATAAACCGATTGTGGTAGCACTCGCGTGGAATTTTTCACGCCACTGCCCATACCTAATTGCGGCATAACCGACTTCAAACTGAGTAGACGATCAAAATCGGTGCCCCCAATATGCATACCCGTAGTGGCGAGAATATCGTCGGTACGATCAACCTTCGAATGCTGATTCGGTGATAGTCGTATCAGTGTAAAGTCAGCTGTACCACCACCAATATCGACCACCAGTGCAAGTTCCTCACGCGTCAGGACCTGCTCATAGCTCAAGGCTGCAGCAATCGGTTCAAATTGAAATTCCACGTGTGCAAAACCGGCGCGGGTTGCGATGTCGTGCAATTCCCGCTCAGCTTGGGCGTCGCGTGCTGCATCATCGTCCACAAAGTACACAGGGCGACCGACCACCACATGGCTGATATCCTGTGTACCCTGCTCGGTTACGCTGTATCTGAGATAACCGAAAAAATCAGCAATGATGTCACCAAACGGTACACGTTTATTGCCAATAGTCGTTTTTTCACCCATCAGTGACGAGCCCAGTACCGACTTTAATGATCTGAGCAGCCGACCTTCCACCTGATCGGTGTATTGCGCCACGGCTTGCTTGCCAAACGCAATGTCGCTGGATTCGGTGGCGTAAAAAATAGCGCTGGGAACCGAGGGCCCATCATTGCCAAAATCCACCAGCACAGGCTTTCCTGCTTGCAGGTAGCCGACGCTGGAATTTGACGTACCGAAATCTATGCCTCCAGCGTTGGCTAGCATGTGTGTTGTCCAGAGTCAGGCGAGCCGTACAGTATAGATTATTCGGCCCGGACAATAGCCGTGTGTTACGCAAGTTTTTAAGCCGAGATTGTATACTGGTGTCGTCAGATCAATTCTGTTCTACTCGCGTCGGAGAACATCACCACATCATGACCTCTGAGGATTTGCAAATCACCCAACATGCCGAGCATCAAATTGACAACTTAGCCAGCGAAAAAGCGCAAGCATTGGCTGAAGCATGCGCAGCGGCATTGTGGGCGGACGACAAGGCAACCCAGTCACTTGATATACACGTGGGTGCGATCAAACCCGGTGCGTGTACGCTGAGCATGACCATCACAGACAACATGTGCAATGGTCATGGAACCTGCCATGGCGGCTATATCTTTACACTGGCCGATTCGGCCTTCGCGTTTGCCTGCAACACCTACAACCAGCGCTGTGTTGCTCAGCATTGCACCATCACCTACCTGAATCCTGCACAAACCGGCGATCAGTTAGACGCCCATGCCTGCGAACTGAGTCGGCAGGGTCGTGGCGGTATATATGATATTCGAGTGATAAATCAGCTTGGCACCGCCATTGCCGAATTTCGTGGTCATTCGCGTACTATCAAAGGACAATTACTGCCGGAGGATTGACCTGCATGGAAAACCTGGAACCTGACCCGTCTGATCTGGAGCCTATTGAACTGGCTTCTCGGGACGAATTGGGTGCATTGCAATTACAACGCATGCAATGGTCACTTAACCATGCTTACAGCCACTCAGCCTTTTACAAGGGACATTTTGATCAGGCAGGCGTTCACCCGTCTGATCTAAAATCCCTGAACGACCTATCGCTTTTCCCGTTCACACTCAAGCAGGATTTGCGCGACCACTACCCGTTCGGCCTGTTTGCTGTACCGCAAAAACAGCTGGCCCGAGTTCACGCCTCGTCTGGTACAACCGGTAAACCGACCGTTGTTGGCTATACCGCCAACGATATAGACACCTGGTCCACTGTCGTCGCTCGTTCAATCAGGGCATCGGGGGGACGGGCTGGCGACATTCTGCACAATGCGTATGGTTATGGGCTGTTTACCGGTGGACTCGGTGCACATGGTGGCGCCGAAAAACTAGGCTGCACGGTGGTGCCGGTATCCGGAGGAATGACGACACGACAGGTCACCCTGATCAACGACTTCAAACCTAGAATCATCACCGTCACCCCCTCCTACATGCTCTCGATACTGGACGAATTCATCGCCCAGGGTCTGGACCCACGAGCTTGCTCTCTGGCCGTCGGTATATTTGGAGCCGAACCCTGGACCAACGCCATGCGCCGTGAGATAGAGCAAGCATTCGACATGCATGCGGTCGATATCTATGGTCTGAGTGAGGTCATTGGCCCAGGGGTTGCCAACGAATGTGTTGAGACCAAAGACGGTCTGCACGTCTGGGAGGATCACTTCTACCCAGAAATCATTGACCCCGATACAGGAGTACCCGTTGCAGATGGTGAGATGGGCGAACTGGTTTTTACATCGCTAACCAAGGAGGCCATGCCAATAGTTCGCTATCGTACCCGCGACCTAACTCGGCTGTTACCAGGCACCGCCCGCACCATGCGTCGTATGGAAAAGGTCACGGGCCGCTCCGACGATATGATGATCGTGCGCGGTGTCAATGTATTTCCAACTCAGATTGAAGAACAGATTTTCAAGTGCGCTGATATAGCCCCACATTTCCAAGTGGAGTTACATCAGATTGATCGCAAGGATGTCATGCGAGTCAATGTTGAAGCCAAAATTCATGCAACAGATGAAAACACACGCAAACAGGCAGCCACTCAATTGGCTACGCACATAAAGAACGTGGTCGGCATTAACGCAGAAGTTGACGTCAAGCTGCCTGGTGCCGTTGAGCGTTCTCTGGGTAAGGCACGCCGTGTCATTGATCATCGCAACCGTTAACCCATAAAAGTTCGCCAGGCGGGTTACCCGTCTTTTTCTGCAGGGCGCAGAATCCATTTTTTCACCCATTATTTAAACAGGTTATGCTGTGAAAACACTCGATAAAAAGCTTAAACAGATCAAGGCTGGCAAATACAAACCCACTGATTTTGTTATTGCAGACGCCAAGGATGGAGACATGGCATTCGGTGTTACCTGTTCGGGGCCCGCCGGCCGGCAGCAGTGGAAGCCTCGTGAACATTATCTCGACGCTATGCAGCAGATGAGCAGCTCGGGTCTTGTGGATATTATGCTCATGTCAGCATCCTCGGCAGAGATCCTTCATGCACGCGGGACATTCAAAAAATCACCAGTAACCCCTGCTGTACGCATGAATGACACAACTGACATATGGAATGCCCGAGGTAGTTGTTACCGACAATACCCCTCAGAGCCGTTTGCCACCGCAGATATTGCATCTGTCGCACCGCTATGCAACCTGGGCCTGTACTCAATCACTTTTTCCAATGACCTTCAAGCGGATAAGGCCAGTCTCGAAGCATTCAGGCACTTTCGGCTTGCCTGCCGTGAATCTGGACTCCAGTATTTTCTGGAAGTGTTCAATCCTGGCATTGACATCGGCATTAGTGAGAAAGACATGGGGCACTATATTAACGACATGATCATTAAAGCCGTTGCCGGAGTCACCCGTCAAGACGCGCCACAATTTTTGAAAATTCAATTCAACGGTGCTGATGCGATGCACGAACTAACACAGTACGACCCCAGCCGATTGGTTGCCGGAATACTTGGCGGCGCTGCTGGCACCACACGCGATACTTTCGAACTGGCGGTGCAAGCAGAACAAGCAGGTGCCAGGGTTGCTTTGTTTGGTCGTAAGATCAATTTGGCAGAAGCACCCTTGAAACTGGTTGAACTACTGCGTAAAACCATTGAACAGGTACTCACGCCAACCGAGGCTGTACGCGAATACCACGCCTATTTAAAAGAATCAGGCGTCAAAGCACAACGCAGTCTGAAACAGGACCTGATGATCACTGATCCTACGCTAAAGCCCTGACTGATGCCATTAGTCCAATGCAGCATTAGCGCACTGATACGCATACACCTATGAGTCGCCGGGGATTCATTTGTGCAGGCTGCTGGACGGTTGATCGGATTAAATTGATCGACACTTGGCCAGTTGAAGAGGGCCTGTCGAGAATCACTGATGTCGATCAGCTCGGTGGAGGATCAGCACACAATGTCGGCATTGACTTGCGCTTGCTTGACCCTTCACTACCGGTTGCAACCATCGGCTGTGTGGGCGACGATGAAGATGGTGATTTCCTGTTCAGCCAGGCACAACGGTATCAACTGGATACAACACAACTGATACGCAGCCATCTCAGAGCAACCTCATACACGGATGTCATGTCGGTAGCCCACAGTGGCAAGCGAACCTTTTTTCACTATACCGGCGCAAATGATTTGCTGTGCCCTGATCATTTTGATTTCTCCCACAGTCAAGCCCGTATTCTTCATTTGGGTTTACTGAGCTTGCATGCAGGTCTGGATGCACCACGAGCAAATGGTGACAACGGCTGGTCAGTGGTCTTGGCCAACGCCCGTGCAAACGGTCTAAAGACCAGTATCGAGATGGTGTCCATTGATCCGACCACCAACCGTAAGCTGGTGGTCCCGTGTCTGCCCCACCTTGACTACCTGATTGTTAATGATAATGAAATTGGTGCGATTGCCAATATTCAAACAGTGGATGCCGGTCAGACTAACGTTGAACGGTGCCTACAGGCCGCACGTGTGGTTATGGCACAGGGCTCCATGACGCTACTGGCTGTGCATTATCCTAAGGGTGCTATTTGCCTGGATAGCCACGGTCACGAGCTGATAACCCAGTCACTGACGGTGCCTCAGCATCTGATCGCCAGCTCCGTGGGTGCGGGAGACGCATTCGTGGCAGGATTACTGTACGGTGTGCATGAAAACTGGCCTATTAACGAATCACTGCAACTGGCGCACATTACAGCTGCGGCCAGTCTTCGTTCAATGACAACGGTTGGGTCTGTGCAGAGCATTGAACAATGCCGTGAATTCGCAGACCAACTGAACTGTGAATGACAACCCCTTGAAATTTTCTGAGTGTGAGCGCAGTTTGAGAACTCACACAGCCCATCACCTACCTGCATCGAAACCTCTTTAGCATGAACAACGAATCTGATTACACACCACCCAAAGTATGGACCTGGGACGCGGACAGTGGCGGCACCTGGGCCAGTATCAATAGACCCATAGCAGGAGCGACACATGACAAGACACTGCCGGTGGGGCGCCAACCGTTGCAACTTTACTCACTGGCAACACCTAACGGCGTGAAAGTAACTATCCTGCTTGAAGAACTACTGGCAATGGGCATTGAGCAGGCTGAATACGATGCACATTTAATAAAAATTGGTGACGGCGACCAGTTTGGTAGTGGCTTTGTCGACATCAATCCAAACAGTAAAATTCCGGCATTGATGGATCACAGCACCACACCGCCTACGCGCGTTTTTGAGTCTGGTTCTATTCTGCTTTATCTCGCTGAAAAACACGGTGCCTTTCTGCCTACCGACGCCGCCGCTCGCACTGAATGCCTTAACTGGTTATTTTGGCAAATGGGCAGTGCCCCTTATTTAGGTGGTGGCTTCGGACACTTCTATGCCTATGCACCAATCAAGATCGAATACTGCATCGATCGGTTCACCATGGAGACCAAACGTCAACTTGATGTGCTTGACCGTCAATTGGCTAACCACGCCTACATAGCTGGTGACACTTACACCATTGCCGACATAGCCATCTGGCCTTGGTATGGTCAGTTGGTTCTTAACACTGTCTATGAAGCGGCTGAGTTTGTGGATGCAGGCTCGTACACACATGTTATGGCTTGGGCTGAAAAAATCAGAGAACGCGACGCCGTCAAACGCGGATACAAGGTAAACCGTACCTTCGGCGAACCTGAAACACAACTTCATGAACGGCATGAAGCAAGCGATTTCGACACTAACACACAAGATAAAGTGGGCTAGTTAACAGAACAGACAGCATGGTAACCTCGCTATGCTGTCTATTGCCCAACTAATTGCCATTGATCTAAATCACAAGACAGAATCCCGTTTAGCCATAGACTCCAGCCCAGTCATTCAATGTTGGGTTAAAAGCCATGAGCTACAAAACACTGCTGGTCTGCCTAAACAGCGAAGCAGAGGCAAAACGTCTTATTCCCGTCGCCTGTCAACTTGCCAACCAGTTCGATGCCCACCTGATTGGCCTGTATTCAATCCAGAATTTAGAAATATACGCCAGCATATCGATGCAGCTATCCAGTGATGCGCTAGCGCAGTTGCAGTCTAACCAACAGGCAACAGCGCTTGAGATAAAAAAACTGTTCGATCATCACACCCATCATCAGAGCTTTGTCAGCGAATGGCGACAAATCGAAACCTCAACGGCAGCAACCGGCGAACGTTTAGCCGAACAAGCTCGTTGCGCAGACCTTGTGATCATGTCGCAATTGGACCCAGAACATAATCACCCAGGGCCTGCCGCCATCATGCGGCGTGTCATTGAACACTCTGGCAGACCGGTTCTGGTCGTACCGCTTTTCGGCACGTTCGACACGATTGGAAAGCGAACGTTGATCGGCTGGAGTGGTACCCGTGAATCCGCACGCGCCGTGCACGATGCTATCCCCTTGATGTTAGAGAGCATCAATACACAGGTGTTCTGGGTCATCGGTGCCGATACTGAACAAGACGACTTGATGGAACACACGGGTCACGAAACAGCGCGGTGTTTGAATCGTCACGGCATCACCGCTTCGGTTTCCCATCGCGCCAGAGGCGATGCACCGGTGGGTGACGAACTGTTGAACGAGGCATCAGATTCCGGTGCAGATTTGATCGTCACCGGTGCCTACGGGCACTCCCGCCTGTATGACCTGGTGATTGGCGCGACGACTTCTCATCTGTTGAAATACATGACCACCCCAGTACTTTTTTCGGCCTAGATTTGCAAGCCTGGGTGGTGGTGGTCGGTAATCAGTGTTCAAACGCCTAACGCAACTGACTGTCTTTGCTGCCGCGCCGATTTATTGAAGCTGCCTGTTGCACCTGCTCATCCAGCAACTCTTGACAACTCACACACAGTTGCACGCCCTTAATAGCGAGTCTTCGGGCTTCTGGAATAGGTACATGGCACTCTTCACAATGGGTCAGACTATCGCCACTGGGCAATTGATGCCGTGCACGACTCACAGCCTCATCAACGCTTGCATCTATCTGCTCTTGTACTGCACCGTCTCTGGACCATCCTCCCGCCATATCACCCTCCCCCGCTCTACTCTCTCGTCAATTGGCTGAGGACTTAGCCCATAGGTTAATGTCCTCTTCAGTGGCGCTGGCATCTATCGCCTTCAGTTCCTCAGCACTGAATGACAAATTCCTCACAGCCTCAGCACACTGCACAACCTGCTCCGGTTTAGAGGCACCAATTAATGCTGACGTAATACCCCCATCACGCAGCACCCAAGCAATAGCCATCTGCGCAAGGCTCTGGCCCCGTTTGGCCGCTATGTTATTAAGCGCACGAATACTCTCGACAGCGCCAGGGGAGATAAAATCTGGATTCAAAGACTTGTTTTGCGTGGCACGACTACCATCGGGTATACCGCTAAGGTATTTGTCGGTTAGCATTCCCTGGGCCAAGGGTGTAAACGCGATAGAGCCCATTCCCAATTCCTGCAATGCAGGCTTCAAACCATCACGCTCTACCCAGCGGTTGATCATGCTGTAACTGGGTTGATGAATTAGGCAAGGCGTACCCAGGCTATCCAGAATGGCTGCAGCCTCGCGCGTGCGCTGTGTGTTGTAAGACGAGATGCCCACATACAAAGCTCTTCCCGAACGCACGATATGATCCAGTGCCCTCATGGTTTCCTCCAATGGAGTATCCGGGTCAAAGCGGTGCGAGTAGAAAATATCCACATAGTCCACGCCCAGCCGCTTCAGACTCTGATCACACGAGGCAATCAAATACTTGCGACTACCCCATTCGCCATAAGGGCCAGGCCACATGTGATAGCCCGCCTTTGAGGAGATAATTAATTCATCGCGGTAGCCAGAAAAATCCTGTTGCAGAATTTTACCGAAAACAGTCTCAGCAGAACCCGGTGGTGGTCCGTAGTTATTGGCCAGATCAAAGTGTGTAATGCCGTGATCAAACGCACTGTGACAAATAGAGCGTTGGACCTGATACGACAGATCATGGCCAAAATTGTGCCATAAGCCCAATGACACAGCGGGTAGTTTCAAGCCTGATTGACCGCACCGGCGGTACACCATAGTGTCGTAACGAGTCGAATCTGGACGGTAGCTCATCTGTGGCTGTCATGACCGGTCGCTAAAGGTAACCACATCATAGCGCGATCAATGCGCAAGGTATTGACTAATCGGCAACGATCATGTGTCGCCCCACGTCAGCTATACACCGGACACCCAACTGCGCAAGAGCAATACTGGCCTCCTGTGTCAGGACTTGGCCCAGCTGCTCCAGGCCACGCTGCCCCTCAGCGGCCATAGCAAAGAGTAGCGGTCGTCCCATGAACACAAAATTGGCACCCACCGCATAGGCCCGGACAATATCCTCACCCGATCGCAGACCACTGTCAAAAAACAGCGGGTAGTCGATACCCACCGCCTGCCGAATACGGGCCAGACAGTCTATGGCAGGCGGAGCACTGTCCAGCTGCCGGCCACCATGGCTGGATACCTGCACAGCATCAATACCCATGGCTTGCATACGCAAGGCATCGTCCACACTTAGCACACCTTTTACCACCAGGTGGCCTGGCCAGTTATCGCGAATCCTCTGTAGCAGCGTCCAGTCAGCACCTGCGCGACTGGCGGTCCTTTCAAACGCACCATACTGACCACCAAAATTAGCCAGCTCAGGGCGGCCTTTAATCAGTGTGGAAATCGACCAGCGCGGATGCAGCGAAAAATCCAGCAATTGAGACGGTCCAAGGTTAAACGGCATCTTAAAGCCGCGGCGCAGTTCCCGCGGTCGACGCCCCACCTCCGGCACATCCACTGTCATGACTAACGTCTTGTAGCCTGAATTACGGGCACGCGTGATCAATGCGTTAGAGGAGTCTTCATTGCCACTGAAGTACAGCTGAAACCAGGCATTGCCGTTGGCCAGTTCAATCATGCGTTCCAGCGATGTGGACGCAGCTGTTGAGACACCCACAGGCACCTCATGTTTGGCTGCGAACGCAGCCAGCCAACTGTCCGCCTGGGGACTGGACAGATTGCACATGCCCATTGGACTGATGCCAAAGGGTCGCAAGCAGCGCGATCCGAGAACATCGACCGCCAGCTCACGCTGTTCAACATTGTTCAGTACACGCGGCTGCAGTCTGATCGATTGAATACGTTCTCGGTTTAATCGTTCAGCGTGACCTTCACCCGCTGCCCCATCAATGTAGTCAAATACCATCCATGGTAATCGTTTCTTCGCCAGTCGCCTGGCATCACTACAGGTGTGAATAGAAGACATCTGGTTGAGCAATGGCAGGCGTCAGTTGTGCAAGCGCGGGACGTCAACCTGCGTTCGTTAAGCGTTGCGCTCCTGAAGTTTTGTCATGAATCTGTCACGAATGACCACCGGGTCCATGGTTATCACGGGCACTTTTACATTACCGGACTCACATTTACAGACAATGATCGTCATCTTGTCACCCGCTAGCGCGTCCTGCATGACTTGCACAGTGTCTTCAGCGGCACACTCGATAACATGGTCACATCCACAGGCCTTCGCGACAGCAGTTAACGAAGTTTTCTTACCGGCGTAGGTCGGTTGATCGCCGGTAGAACCATAGCTGCCGTTATCGACAATCAGTAGAATAAAATTGTCAGCAACGTTATTGGCGATGGTTGGCAAGGTCCCGAGATTTGTCAATACGGAACCATCGCCGTCAATGGAGATAACCTTCTGTTTCTGCGCTAATGCCAGCCCCAATCCGATTGATGAGGCCAGGCCCATAGTGCCGAGCATATAGAAATTGGTGGCTTGATCGTCAAGCATGTGCATCTCTTGACTGGGTAGCCCGATGTTGCACACAACAAAGTGATCAGAGATAACCGGAATAAGTTGTTTGAGCACTTCAGAACGTATCATGATCAGTACCCATTCCAGAATGAAGCATCGGTGAGGATAGCCACCGGCTTGTTGCACATAAACGTGTGTTTGAGTATGGCGTCCAACTCATTAACATCCTCCTCTCGGTGGAAGTGATAGGTCGGAATATTCAGTTGTGCGAGCAAGGCTTTGGTATGTACCGCCATCTCAACTTGACAGGCCACCGGTTCGCCTAACTCACCCCGATAACTGATCAACATGGGTAAGGGCATTCGGTAATACTGTGTCAATGTCACCAGTGTATTGATAGTGACGCCTATGGCTGTGTTCTGCATAATAATGGCGGGCCGCTTACCACCCATAAAAGCACCGGCGCACAGCCCCATGCCTTCGTCTTCCTTATTAGACGGGATATGATAGATCTGCTCTTCTGCGTCAATCTTATCGATCACACCAGCAAGCTGTTTACACGGTACGGTCGTTACAAATTCAACCTTGTTGTTAACAAGGTCGGCAACAATTTTGTCGTCGACTGACACTAAGCCACCCCATCTCAGTTAGATTGGCGTTAGTTTGATATAAAATCTAATTTAACTCAAACAATATTTATTTAACTTTAGCTAAAATAAATATTTAGATTAAAGTCCAGGGTTGCTGGCTGCTGAAACCGTCAGTTGTAATTGCGTAACTAGCCGTTGAATCAGCCGCATCTTGCTGCTGTCACTGCGTGACAACACACCCAGTACACGGGTCTGCCTGGGCTCCGGCAAGGCGATTTTACGCAGCTTCGTAAAAATGGCATCCGGCACACACATATCCGGCACGATAGACACACCCAAATTGTGCGACACCATGCTGGTCAATGACTCAATCGATTCCATCTCCATAGAAGCTCGTACCTTTACTGCGTGATCAGATAACCACTGATCAGCCAGCATACCGACCGCCGCCCGTCGGGTATGCCGGATGTACGGCATCTGGGCCAACAGAACCAGCGGGTCATGCTCAACAACGTCATCAGCCGTCAGCAGGACCAGCTCTTCACTGGCAAACGGTTGCCACTGCAAATGCTCACCCAGATTGGCGGGTTGGCTGAGTACCGCTGCATCCACGGCGCCACGCTCAACCTGTTCCTGCATATCGTTGGTCAGCCCCGGCACCACACGCACATGCAGTTGCGGATAGATAGCTATGAGCTGCTTGATTGATAGCGGTACCAGCGCTCGAATGGTCGAGGGCACAGCACCCAGTATTAGCTCTCCATGCAACTGTGCATCGCCGGTTAGATCATCCAGCAAAGTTTCGTACGCGTAGATCAATGCTCTGGCCTTGGGCACCAGCGCGTGTGCCAGCGGATTGAGTTGCGGTGTTTTACCACTGCGATCAAACAGTGTTGTGTGAAATGTCTCCTCCAAGCGCCGCATCTGCTGTCCCACCGCCGCCTGCGTTACACTGACCGCCTCCGCAGCTTGGCTGAAACTGCCGTGATCAGCAATTGCAACCAGTGTTTTCAGTAATGCAATAGACAGAAGTAACCTCCACAACAATAGGACAAATCTGGCCGACAGACTATTCCAATTGCTCCTTCACCACAATTGAATTAACCTGATTTTCAGTGACAACTACTACGCTATACCACCCTAAGCTTGCAGGCTTTTATGCAAAGCTTTCCGATACTCTACAGGGGGATTGCGATTTCACTGACGCGGGCGTTGCTCTGTATACCAGCGATGCATCCAACTACCGACAAATACCGCTCGGTGTGGTCTATCCACAGAATAGTGACGATATTCGACAAATAAGTCGACTGTGCCGCGAGCATGATCTTCCGGTTTTAATGCGCGGTGGCGGTACATCGCAAAACGGCCAATGTGTCAACCGTGCCGTGATTCTTGACTGTTCACGTTATATGACTCGCCTTGTTACTATGGACACAGAACAGCGCACGGCACAGGTGGAACCTGGCATTATCTGCGACGCACTCAAGGCGGCCGCTGAGCTGCACGGGCTAACATTCGGCCCAGATCCTGCCACCCACAGTCGCTGCACACTGGGTGGAATGATTGGAAACAATTCCTGTGGTCCGCACTCCATGCTGGCTGGCAAGACCGTCGAAAATGTCATAGCTCTGGAAGTTCTAAGCGCCGACGGCGATCAATTCTGGACCGGCCCGACAACTGACGTCCAATTGCAGCAAATTATAGATCGTGGTGACGGTCAGTCACGCATCTACGCAGAACTCAAGGCACTGGTGGATGAATACGCCGATGACATAAGGGCACGCTTCCCGACCATTAAGCGGCGCGTATCGGGCTATAACCTGGATCAATTATTACCGGAGAACGGTTTTAACGTAGCGCGTGCACTGGTCGGTTCTGAAGGCACCTGTGTGAGCGTGCTGCAAGCCCAAGTTAGACTCATCGAGAACCCGGCATTCAAACGGCTGGTCGTTCTGGGCTATGACGATATCTATCAATGCGGCGACAGCGTACCTGCGTTGATGCCATTTAAACCCATTGCCATGGAAGGATTGGATCAAACCATCATTGGGGGTCTGAAAGCACGAAACTTGAAAAGCCGAGAAATTGCCTTGTTGCCCGAGGGGTGCGCCTGGATGCTGGTAGAAATTGCCGCCAACAGTGCGTCAGCGCTGGAAACACAGTGTGCCGCTTTTGAGCAAGGTATGTGCGCCACACCACTGGTGCGCTCGGTGCGGCAAATAACAGATGCCGCTGATACTGCCGCCATCTGGAGCATTCGCGAACAGGGTGCATCGGCGACCGCGATGAGTCTTGATCCCCACGCACCGGATCCAGTCGTGGGTTGGGAGGATACGGCGGTTGATCCGCTACAACTGGGCAATTATTTGCGCGAATTCCAAGCACTGGTCGATCAGTACGAATACACAACCAGTCTTTATGGGCATTTTGGTGATGGATGTATCCATGCTCGCATTACCTTCGACACACGATCAACCGACGGCGTACAGCACTGGCGCCAATTCAGTCACGACATGGCTCATCTGGTGGTCAAATACGGTGGATCACTATCGGGGGAACATGGCGATGGGCAGGCCAAGGCTGAGTTCCTGCCCATCATGTTCGGTGAGCGCCTAATGCAAGCATTCAGACGCTTCAAGGCCGCATGGGACCCACGCGGTGCGATGAACCCCGGCAAGCTCATCGACGCGTACAGGATGGACGAAAATCTACGCTTTGGGCCTGAGTACACTCGCCCTGCAACACCGACCACCTTGCAGTTCATCGAAGACGCAGGTGGCTTCGCTCGATCCACCGAACGGTGTATCGGAATGGGCAAGTGCCGCGCACAACAAGGCGCTATGTGCCCCAGTTATCAAGCCAGTGGCCAGGAGCGTTATTCAACCCGAGGCCGGGCGCATCTGCTGCACGAGATGATACGGGGCGAGATCATAACCGACGGGTGGAACAATCAGTCTATCGCCGATTCATTAGAGCATTGTCTGTCCTGTAAGGCCTGCCAACATGAATGCCCTACACAGGTTGATATCGCTGCCTATAAGTCTGAGTTTATGGCGGCTCACTACCAACATAAGCGACGCCCTTTTTATCACCATGTACTCGGACATATCGGTGCCCTGTTGCCCACTCTCGCGCGCGCGCCAAATGTTACCAACTACTTGCAGAATTCAGTCGTCGGCACACTGATGAAACGCGTACTGGGTATTCATGCGCACAAATCACTTCCAGCATTAAGTATGCAACCCTTTAGTGCGTGGGTGCGACAACACGCAGACCGAGTCGACAAGCATTTTTGCTGGTTTGGCGATAACACTCTGCCGGCCGTGGTGTTGTGGTCAGATAGCCTAAATGCACACTGCCGCGCTCACCTATTACAAAGCGCAGTTAGCGTGCTAAAAAAATGCGGCTTGCAAGTCGCCGTTGCTCGATTACATTTTTGCTGCGGCAGGCCACTGTATGAATACGGCTACCTGAAACAGGCACGTAAACAGCTTACCCACATACTCGAACATTTCGAACCGCACTTGCCCGCCGAGGCATCGGTGGTGGTACTGGAGCCCTCTTGCCTGTCGGTGTTTCGGGACGAGTTGCAGCGTTTGTATCCCCACGATGCTCGCGCTAAACACCTTGCCCAACGCACCAAGGGGCTTGCTACATTGCTTAACGAATTAAACATCAAACCGCACACTCAATTAGCGCACGGCATTATGCATCGTCATTGCCACACCAAAGCCTCTGGTGGTGACGACGAACAGCGTTTAATGCAAGATTGCTTTGTTGCGCTGTCAGAACCCGAGGTGGGTTGCTGCGGCATGGCAGGAGTTTTCGGTGCACGAAACGCCACTCGCTCACTGGGTCAAACACTGTTCGCTCGGCGCCTAAAACCTGCCATAGACGCGATGCAGCAAGACACCGTGGTGATCACTGACGGCTTCAGTTGTCATGAACAAATTGCTGACAATACCCAAGGAACAACACGTCACCCCGTTGAAATTCTGGACAGTTGCTTACCGGCATCTGTCACAGAATCATGATTTGCAACTGACAGACTATGGCTTTGCAGCGTTGTTTGCGCCGATCGTCATAATCATAGGCTAGTGTAGTGTAACGAACAGATGACGTATTTACGCTACACTACTTGCACTCAATCATTTACGTTTTTCAGCTATGTCAGCACCAGTGCTCGTTGCGTTGTCAGATTCAGAGCGTGAGGATTTTCTCCGACAGTGTCGCAGTGGTAAAACCACGATAAGAATGAAACAGCGCTTGTCCATTGTGCTTTTAGCTGACGAAGGAATGACAAACATTGAGATAGCAAAGCATGTTCCGTTGAACGTGCAGACTATAGGCAGGTGGAGAAACCGATTTGCCGAATCCGGGTTAGCAGGCATTGAAAAAGATCTTCCGCGAGGCGCCAACCATGGTGGTGCAGATAGCGTCAAGCAAGCAATACTGCGTAAAAAAGTCATCAAATGGACAACCGATAAAGACAAGTTGCCGAAAGACAGCACACATTGGACAACTAGAACTTTAGCGGCGAAGTTGGGTACCAACCATATGTTTGTTGCCAGAGTCTGGAATGAATGCGGATTCAAACCCCACCTGATCCGACAATTTAGGATCAGCAATGACCCAAACTTTGAACAGAAGCTGGAGGATGTGGTAGGGCTATATCTGAATCCACCTGAGAATGCGGTGGTGTTCTGTGTAGATGAGAAAAGTTCTATACAAGCACTGGATCGAACCCAACCTGGGTTGCCTATGAAGGTGGGACGAGCAGGCACGATGACACATGACTACAAACGACATGGTACAAGCACTTTATTCGCTGCATTAAACGTTTTTACCGGTGAGGTCATCGGTGAATGCAAGCAACGTCACCGCCATCAGGAATTTTTATCCTTTCTCAAAACAGTGGAAGCACAAACTCCAAAGGGCAACGAGTTGCATGTTATCGTCGACAACTACTCAACACATAAACATGTGAAGGTGCGTAACTGGTTGAAAAGGAACAAGCGTGTTGAACTGCATTTCATACCGACCAGCTCATCCTGGCTAAACTTGGTGGAGCGCTTCTTCGGAGTAATTACTGAAAAGCAAATTAGACGCGGTATCTTTTCGTCAATGAAGGAGCTGGAGTGCAAGATTATGGAATTCATCGAATCACACAACCAACATCCGAAGCCATTTGTCTGGACCAAGACAACCGCAGCGATCATGGAAAAAATA
>CALKXZ010000342.1 GCA_938003775.1 uncultured Granulosicoccus sp.
TTGACTTCGTCACAGAACATCGTAACGGCCTAGAGCTTGCACCCAGGCAGTTAACTGCCTCATAAAACTCTACGAACGTAACACCGCTTTTCTCAGCCTGGCATTCGAGCAGTACCTGACCGGCACACTTGCGCCAAACAAACACCGTGCGTACTACCCAGAAATCCGCTTCCGCAATAGTACCTACGCGCGTGTGGACTCCCGACTTTCCTATGGGCACGTGGACCAACCAGGCCTGTACACGACCACCATCACACAACCTGAACTGTTTCGTGGCTACCTGACGCATCAACTGCGACTGTTAATCGAAAACCACGGTGAGTCGATTGAAATTGCCGAATCAGATGTGCCCATACCACTTCACTTTGCGGTTGAGTCGGGATCTGCGCTGGCTGTGCAACGACCACGGCAAATTACCACTGCCCTGCGTGACTCCTTCGATGTACCCGATATCGCGCATGTAAACGACTATATCGTCAATGGCACACACGAAAACGAGCCAGGGCTGGCCATGCCATTGGCCCCTTTTCCTGCGCAACGTATTGATTACTCGTTACATCGGCTGGTTCATTATTCAGCAACGGCACCACAGCACTTTCAGAACTACGTACTGTTCACAAACTATCAATTCTATATTGATGAATTCTGTCGCCTGGCACGCGACATGATGAAAAACGGCGACTCTCATTACACGTCGTTTGTTGAGCCGGGCAACGTCATTACGTTGAACGGCGATAGCAAACCGACTTCGGGCAGTACACCACCACGTCAGCCGCAAATGCCCTCGTATCACCTGACCGCTGGCAAAAACAAAGGTATTACCATGGTCAATATCGGTGTTGGGCCGTCCAATGCCAAAACTATTACCGACCACATCGCTGTGCTACGCCCACATGCCTGGCTAATGCTTGGACATTGTGCCGGCTTGCGCAACTCACAGGAGCTGGGCGACTACGTGCTGGCACATGCGTACGTGCGCGAGGATAAGGTGCTGGATGCTGATATTCCAGTCTGGGTTCCTATTCCTGCACTGGCAGAAGTGCAACAAGCCCTGGAGAGCGCTGTGGCGCAAGTCACTGGACTGGACGGCTACGAACTGAAACGTATTATGCGCACTGGCACAGTAGCGTCCATCGATAATCGTAACTGGGAGCTGCAGGATCAGCGGGAACCGGTCAGACGTCTATCTCAGTCTCGCGCTATCGCACTGGATATGGAGTCTGCCACAATCGCAGCCAATGGTTTTCGCTTACGCGTACCGTACGGAACCTTACTGTGCGTATCAGACAAACCGCTGCAAGGCGAACTGAAACTACCCGGCATGGCCTCTGACTTCTATCAAAACCAGGTGGCGCAACACCTGGAAATTGGTATGTTGGCCTTACGAAAACTCAGCGATATGAAATCAGAACGACTGCATTCGCGAAAATTACGGAGTTTTTTTGAAACTGCGTTTCAATAGCCGCCAGTTAACGACCAGGCTTCATCAGACGTTGAGTTAAAGCCAAGTAGGCAACATCAACAAACGAGGCGCCCAGGCGCAGACTGCGTTCTGCGGACCAGCCAGACAAGGGACGCGGTGTATCGGCCGTGTCCTTAAAAGGCATTTCAAGCGTCATGGCCAAAGCACCAAAAGACGCAGCCAAGTTATTACTGCAAATAGCCAGGTTAGCGTTACCTCTGGTGTTTTTCGGGTAGCCGTGGGTTACCTGAAAATCTGGATTGAGTGACGCCCACGTGTGTTTGAGCGCAACCAGCTCGGCGTCCCGTTCATCAGTCCAGTCACTGATTCCTTCGGTACCTGCGATAAAGTTATAAGGCAGGGCCTCATCACCGTGCACATCAAGACACAGATCTATCCCTGTTTGCTGCATCTGCTGTTTGACAACAAACACTTCCGGGCTCCGCTGCATTGACGGTTCCGCCCATTCACGGTTCAGATTGACACCCAAAGCGTTGGTACGTAAATGACCCAAATACGATCCATCTGGGTTCATATTGGGCACAACATGAATATCAGCGACTTGCCGTAGTGCACGACTGGTCGCATCGTCTTGGTCCAACAAACGGTCCAGCCAACCCTCCACCCACCACTGCGCCATAGACTCACCTGGATGTTGCCTGGCAATCACCCATAATTGCTTACGCACCGACTCTGAGTCAGCGATTTGTGACGCATTTGCAGCGTCATCTACTGACTCATCGGACATCGCAGACACGTGCAAATAATCGATCGACCGGCCCAGGTGTGTCTGACCAAGATTCTGATACGCAACCCCATCGGCGCTGGCAGCTGCTGCGATCAGGTCAGCGTGTTGCTGCATGGAATAAGGCGCGAAATACGCAAACCAAATAACATCGGTTTCGGGGGTGACGCGCCAGGACAAGCTCTGGCCATCGTATTGCGCCGGCGTGCGATACCAGGTCTGACGATCAGTAGAGGTAGCCACGTCGTAGCCTTCCCATCCTTTTGGATAGGTCGTCTGCGCAGCATTTACGATACTGATCTGGCAAGGCTTGTGACGCACACCCGATACACTGAAATGGAACCACTGCAAAAATTCAGATGAGGCGTCTTTTGTGATGGCCACAGCGATGTCAGCTGGGTTTGACGCACGAATCACCTCGATATTGCCGCTGTCGAACTGCTTATCGACCATGATCGCCATACACAGACTACCTTTTTCAAGAACCTTAAACAAAAAAAGCCAGCAAACCCATTAAGGCTTGCCGGCTTATGAGGGATCCGGCGCAACCGCATATAACGATGCGCCGGTACCTAATGGTTAACTATCTAGCCAGGTAAATACCCGGTTATCCAGTTAAGCGCCCAGCCAGATGACTGGCCAAGCATCTACCTAGGGAAGAACGCCGTCGATAGAGTAGATCTGTGCGCCACCGGCACCGGTAGCGATCAACTCAACCGCATTGCCACCAACACTCAGCGCACCACCGGTATTAACAACGGCATGGGTGCTGGTTCCATTTGAAGCCAATACAGAGCCTGCTGCTTCCAAAGCTGCAGGATCCAGAGCACCGGATGAGATGATGTGAGCTTGCTGTTCAGCAGCTGTCAGATCAGTCAGACCAGCAGCGCCCAGTGCCGCATCACTTGGAACGAAAACCGTCCAGGCTGATACATCAAGGTTGTCACCGAAGTCACGGCTAACCGCTGTTCGGAAGATCTCGAACGTACCCAGACCAGCAAGGGTCGCATCAACTGCGCCGCCCGATACTGGCGGAGTGCCAGTGCCCGGATCTGGATCTGGATCTGTACCTGGATCTGGATCTGGTGTTGCTGGCGCTTCTGGTGGTGTCAACACTACATCAATAAAGTGAACAACACCCATGGCCTCTGTACCTTGTGGGAACAGATTGGGTGTAGAGATGGGTGTAGTAATCGTTGCGTCACTAATACTCAGCCCCGCTTCAGGGTTAGTGAAAGTCAAGACACCCTCACCCAACAGCGGTATTTGTGTAAACGGCGCTTCTTCAGTTGCTGCATTCACACCGTCTGAAAGCTGTGTTGCATCAACAGTGCCTTGTAACACATGGAACTGCAGTACGCGGGTCAGTGCAGCGGGATCGGCCAACAACGCGTCAACAGTCCCCGGCGCGGCAACATCCAGAGCAGCAAACGCTGCATTGGTAGGTGCAAATATGGTGAAAGCCGTGCCAGCAGCATCTAACGAATCTGCCAGTCCGGCAGTCATGAGGGCTGTTGTCAATGTGGTGTGATCAGCTGAATTGGCGACCACATCGTAAGCCGATGAACCATCAGTGATGTCCGCTACTGGTCCGGTGACGGGATCCGGGTCATTGTCGGACGAGCAACCAGCAACGACCATGCTGGCGGTGATAAGACTTAATGCGAAATACTTCTTGATCATGAGTGATCCTCTTTTATGAATAAAAATGGTCAAACGCACAGTTTAGTGCAACTTCCTATAGAACTAACTCTCCAACGCCTCACCGCTACGTTGCAAAAACGACCCTGTATTGGTGCGCAGAGTATGGCTGTGGAAAAAATCGAATTCAAATACCAGATAGACAGGCCTATTCACAAATACCAAAAACGCCGCCTGAATCAGAGCCACACAAACAATGCTGCCACCCAAGCGAACGCGAATGTTACTAGACGCCCGTAATATTTCAATGAAAACCGCCCTAGCCACAGGCTTGACCCTCGGGTGTATGTCAGATATCTCACACAAGCCTTTGAATCACAATTTATTTTAGTCTGCACTTGGCACCATTGCAATCGTGAAATCACAGATATTCCACCTGTTTTTAATCAAATTTTCTGAGAGATAAGTCACAGCTGGGCAGTGGCCTGTAGCAAAGACAAAAATCATGGGTCTTTTTGTTGGTCTATTCATCGGCCTGGCGGCATCCGAAATTGACCGATACACCGTCTTGTATTAACGTCAAAACAGATTACCATTGGGACACCGGGCCTGAATGGTACACGGTGCACGTATGCTGTAAATGGTAGTTAACCTGACCATACAACTGCTTGAATGCTCGACTCGTCGTTCAGCGCTGTTTGCCTGACATCAGCTGATAGGGGTAAAAAAAAGCGGCCATCCTTGGCCTTAAGTTGGCTCCGTGCCTCAATACCACTTGGAGGAGGAATAACGAAAGTCACCACACTTTCGATACGTGTAGTCTACGCAAAGATGACCCGTTTACCTTTGAAACTCTGCCAAGTATGTCGCGCCGTACAGTCAGCAATCATACGCAGTTACACCAACTGGTAACTCGCGCAGTTGGTGTCGGAAAACCGGCGATACACCGTATTTTGGTGGTGGTGGAAGACGCCCCTGTACAGTGGCTTGAGCACTACGCGGCAGGCTATCAAGAGACATTCGTTGCGGCTCGCAGCGCCGCTGATCGTACCGATCGCATCAATGCTGTTCTCGGGCAAGAATTCTCCTGCCTTATCCATGACACCGGACATACCATCGATGCAGGGCTTTTGATGGCTTTGGCAGGTACCGTTAAGGCAGGTGGTGTTCTGATTGTCGGAATGACATTACGGCAGACCGATGGTCAGTTAGACAGGTCGCGTTTTAAATCACGATTCACGCGACTGCTTACACAGATGAGTGACGCACACCCGGACCATATCATTGTGGCGCGATTCGATGCAGCGGTTGGCGTTAATCAGAACCCGCAATCTGATAACCCATCCACTAGCCAGCGGCAGCCAGAACACCGGGTGTCCGCTAACAATCCGCCGGTTAACCCCAGTGCTCGAGACGAACAGAATGTACTGGTGTCACAGGCGCGGCATTTCATGACAACTCACACCTCGGGCACAATCGTTATTCGGGGACGCCGCGGACGCGGCAAGTCGACGTTACTGGCACGATTGGCCAAACATTTTATTAATGACAAGCGGACATTTCATCTTACCAGTGCTCGAAGGTCTGCACTGTCCACAGTCGAACAGTATTGCCCCGAAGCACTGACACGATACATTGCACCTGCAGAAGTATTTAACAGAAGGCATACAGGCACAGAGGCACTGCTGGTTGATGAGGCCGCCAGCTTATCGCTAAGCAGGCTAAGTTCTATCGTTCAGTGCTATCCACTCACTGTCTTGTGCACAACGACAGAAGGCTATGAAAGTGCGGGCCGGGCATTTGATATTCGCCTAATGGATCAGCTCAGACAACGACCGCAGGCACTTTTAGACCTCTGTCCAAACCACGTATGGCGCTGGCAACCAGAGGACCCTCTGGAGACGTTTCTAGACCTGCTTATGCTAAGCCATCCGGCAAACTCAACACCCCAACAGCCTGTTAATAAGCACACAGAAACCACCACGTTAGGCCACCGGGCGCGCTGCACAATCAAACGACTGGACAGACACGCACTGGCCAAAAACGACACTCTACTGCGAGATGTCTATTCACTGCTGCGCTTGTACCACTATCAGAACTCAGCACTGGATCTGGCCCACATACTTGACGCCGAGAACGTGCAGATATGGGTAGCCGAACAACAGACCTATAACGCAAATCAAATAGTCGCAGCGCTGATGCTGGGAATAGAGGGAAATATCGATCAAACACTGCATGAGCCGATCATGGCCAGAGAGCGTCGACCCGCGCACCAATTATTGCCACAGCTGCTAGCACAAATGGCAAATAGTCCCACCGCACTTGGCGAACGCTATGCGCGAATAATTCGCATAGCCGTTCTACCAGACAGCCGTCGGCAGGCTATTGGTACACAGCTTTTGAGTGAGTTAAGGCAGAGACTATCAAACCTGGACACGCCCATAACAACGCTTGGAGCAAGCTTTGCAGGTGATACCCATAGCACGCAATTCTGGCGCGCTAACGGCTACATCGAATTTCATCGCGGATTCCGGTCGAATCCACGTACGGGTAAACGGTCGGTTGCCGTCATTCGCTCAGACAACCAAAACGTTCAGCGATCCATTCAGCAAGCCGTTAGTATTCTTGCGGATAACCAAGACCAACTAGTGAAGTTAGACCAGGCCAATACCTTCTCCGGTCAATTACAAGTACAAGCCACCAACCAGGTAACCTCACTGCTAGAACAACATCCAGTACAACAATCAACACAACCACCAACAGATCTTGCGCTATTGCATCGTTACGTACGGGGTCATCGCAGCGCACACGATACAGCTGCCGCATTAGTCAGGTTTTGTTGCCTGCACAATGAAACCGCGTTGTTATCCGCGCTCAAAACAACGGGCGTCACTGCCGACACACACAGCCCCCGCCCGTCTCGGCGCTCGCAAGAATCCACGTTGCGAAAATGCATAGAGAGACATCTGTTTGGACAGACCGGCCATGGAAATGAGCCGTAGCACTGCTAGCGTTTTCTAAG
Source organism: uncultured Granulosicoccus sp. (assembly GCA_938003775.1). Lineage (GTDB taxonomy): Bacteria > Pseudomonadota > Gammaproteobacteria > Granulosicoccales > Granulosicoccaceae > Granulosicoccus. Next base: position 6,871 of record CALKXZ010000342.1, read on the forward strand.
AACCAGTTGTCCGACATCTGTTCGTCCAAATGTGAATCCCGTTTCGCAGTAGCTCAGATAATAGCGCCACATGCGGAAAAATCTATCGTCAAATCCCAGTGACATTACCTCGCGTGTGACCTGATCAAAACGCTCGCGCCAGAGAGACAATGTTCGCGCATAGCTTTGACCAAACCAATCGGAGTCCTCCAGGTCGAAACCTGCATCATCAATCAACGCTTTCAAACGGGTTTTACTCGGCAGCATGCCACCTGGGAAAATGTAGCGCTGAATGAAGTCAGGACTGGTGCGGTAGTCCTCATAACGATCCTCAGCAATAGTAATCACCTGCAACACAGCTGACCCGCCTTGCTCAAGCAATTGAGCCAGCTTATAAAAATAGGTTTCCCAGTATTGCTCACCGACCGCTTCAAACATCTCTATGGACACAATATGTTCATACTGACCGCTTGCTGCTCGATAGTCCTGGTGCAGGAACCGTGTCTGCCCGGGTGACGAATCGGTTGCACTGACCTGATTATTTTCTTGTGCGTATTTCAATTGCTCGTGTGACAGCGAAATGCCTGTTACCTGACAGCCCGCCTGCACGGCTAGTCTGTTGGCCATCGCCCCCCAACCACAACCAATTTCAAGGATTTTGGCACCTGCTCGCGGCTGCAATGAGTCAATCACTTTCGCCAGCTTGGCATCTTGGGCCTGTTCCAGCGTTTCCTCACCGCCAAACAACGCAGATGAGTAGCTCATGGTGTCGTCTAACCAAAGCTGATAGAACTCATTGCCCAGGTCATAGTGAAATTCTATGTTGCGTTGACTACCCCGCAGTGAATTATGATTGCGTGCATGGCGAATCGAATTCGCTACTCGTGCCCACCAGCTGCCTGCGGTCATGGCGGCAACTTCTGCTTCATTGTTCATGATGACAGTAAACAGATTGCGTAGGTTGTCTGTTGTCCAATCACCTCGTAAATAGCTTTCGGCAAAGCCATTCTCACCAGTGAGCATCATCTGTCGCACAGGCCGGAAGTTGTTTAATGTCACGTGTGCGTTTTGACTGGGATCGTCCGATTTGTTGCCATGCAGGGTCATGTGTCCATCGGGCCAGCTCAGGCTAAGCTGGCCGTGCTTGATACCATCGAGTAGATGATCAAATCGTCTGCCTATGAGACTTCCAATAAAATATTGAAAACGATAGCGGTCCGCCAGTTGGTGATTCATGGACTGATTATCTAGTTCTGACATTTTTTATTATGCAGTGGGCGAATGTTATGCATCAGACCGAATCTTTGGGTTGATGCCGAAACAACGGTACTCCTTTCAACCAAAGCCGCAGTGCTTCCCAATGAATACCGAAGATCACTTTTACACTGAGTAACGGATAGGTAAAAAAGTAACGGGCTAGGCGCGCATTTGTGAGCGGCTGGCGCGCTGCGATATAACTGGCGGTGATCAGTAGCCCTTGATCATCGGAGGCTTTGATAACGATGACTTGCTTTTCGTCGGGTGTATTGAGTCGGAACTGATAGCGCATACCCATGTGCGCAAACGGTGAAACAAACAACGCCTTTCCGGCTTGTTGATGGATCCATTGTGTAGGCATGGCCGCATTGGAGTTATCTACCGGCAACACATAGGCGTGCCTTTCACCGAAGGTATTATGCACCTCATGAACGACCGCTATACATTCTCCGTTTTCATCCAGACAATAAAACAGACTCAGCGGATTGAACGCATAACCGAGAACTCTGGGGTAGCAGCTTAGGAGAATCCGCGCAGGGCTGGTCGAAATACCCGCAGCAACTAGCAGCCTGGTTATGTAGGCGCTCAAAGATTCGTCAGGTTTTTCTGCTTCACCAAAATCGCGATCATGAAACGAGAAAAGATTGAAGCGATTGTGTGAAAATAATGTGAGCGTACTGGCCAACGTATCAAGCTGCGATAGATCGAGCAGCAGTGAGAATACCGAGTAGCGTAATTTGTGCTCTCGCGGCCTGGTACGTCGATGATATACCTGCCCAGAATACAAGCTACTGCCAGCGCAATCGAGCACCGGTGCATTGGGGATCATGCCGCAATCCTGTCAGCCATGGCTGACTGGCTGGCTGGCACAACAATGCGGCTTGATGGGTTGTCCAGTGTCCAAGGCCGCGCCAGTCCACCCAGTTGTTCGGCAACCGCAAACCCTGCCTGTACGGCGTCTTCGTGAAAACCAGCACCAAAATAGCTACCACAGAACCAGGTCCGATTCTGGCCCTGCATTGACCACAACGATTGCTGGGCAGCCCATGTACCGCTGGTGAAAACCGGATGCTGGTACAGCACTTTTCGCAGCACACAATGGGCCGCGGGTTCTACGGTGGGATTGAGCGTAACCACGTACTGCTGCTGGGACGCAATATTTTGCAGTCGATTCATCCAATAACTGACACTCACACGTGATGTGTCAGAGCCACTTCGTTCGACATAATTCCAGCTACACCAAGCGCGTCGGCGCTTTGGTAGATACGAGGTATCGGTATGCAGAATAGCCAAGTTTGACTCGTAGTTGAACGGTGATAGCAGCGCGCGTTCCAGATCACTGGGTTGGTCGAGTAGCCGTAATGCTTGATCGGCATGGGCAGCCACAACAACCTGGTCCGCTTGTAACTGTTGCCCTGCATTGCCATACACGACAACATGGTCAGCATGACGCTCTATACGGTTGACGGTAAAACCTGTCTTAATGGATTGGGCCCCGATGGCCTGTTCAACAGCCTGCACATATCGTTCACTGCCACCGGACACGGTCCGCCACTGAGGCCGATTCATAATGCGCAGAAGACCATGATTATCACAAAAACGAATAAACGCAGCAGCTGGATAGTCCAGCATCCGGCTTTTAGACGTGGACCAGATAGCCGCACCGAAAGGCAATAAATGATCCTCAATAAATTCACTGGAATAAGCGTTTTTCTGCAGGTAGTGATGCAGTGTCATACTCGAATCTGCGGGAATTTGTTTAGCCGCTTCACGATAAAACCGCAGTAGGTCGACCAGCATGCGCCAGAACCGAGCGCGAAGCAGCAATGTAGGCTGGGCAAAAAGACCCAGCAACGGCCCTCCGGCATACTCGAATTCACCATCATCCCGTGAAACGGCAAAGGACATATCACTGGCTTCTGTCGTGACATTCATGGCCTCGAACCAACGCGTTAGATTGGGATAGCTTGGTTCGTTGTAAACAATGAATCCGGTGTCGATTTTCTGCCCGTTATCGCTGTTATTGCCGCTGTTGTCATCACTGTTATCAGGAACATCAGCAGATACGGTCGCGGTGTGAGCATGACCACCGAGCCTATCGTCCTGCTCAAGCAACGTGACTCGGTGTTGTTTTGACAACAACCAGGCTGCCGCAAGTCCAGCTGCACCGCTACCTACAACCGCAATGTGCATCCTGCTGTCATGTCCCATATTGTCGAGTTTACTCTATCTGTTGTAAGTGGTATCCCTAGAAGAGATGCTACGAAACAGAGCTGGTGAGGGATCAGATCCGGCCTCACACTCAGCCCGTACCTGTACAATCATCGGATGAACACTCTAGTGCCTAACCCCAGCGGTAAACCATCAGACACAGCGGTCGCGCTGCGGCAGCGTATGAGTAACAACCTGGCGGCGATTGGGCAAGAGCAGGACGAGGCAGCATTTGCTGATTTCTACAGCTACTACGCGGGCCGCGTGAAGTCCTTCCTGATGGGCAAGGGCATGAATGAGGAGATATCAGAAGAGCTGACGCAGGAAATCATGCTAACTGTGTGGCGCCGGGCTGAAAGCTATGATCCAAAAAAGGCCGCAGCCAGTACATGGCTATTCACTATCGCCCGAAACCGTCGTATTGACTACTTACGCGGCAACTCGCGAATTGAGGTTGAACTGGATGATGAAATGTTGGATGTCGAAACAACCGACACAGATCCACAAGCTCAATTTGTCGAGAATGCGCAAGTGGCGAAACGTTTAAAGCGTGCGCTGGAAAAACTGCCTCAAGAGCAGCGTCAAGTCATGCATTTGTCCTATTTCAGGGGTCAGTCACATGGGGCAATCGCCAAATGGCTGGATTTACCCATAGGCACGGTAAAATCACGCATCCGTTTAGCCATGCAATCCGTAAGGTTAAGTCTAGAGGGCGAGGATCAAGACCTCCTCAACGATTACACAGAAAAGAGCTAGCTCACTATGACCGTATCGCACCATCTGACGGACATCACCATACAAGACTACGCTGCGGGCACTTTGAGCATGCCCATGGAAACCCTGGTTGCCTGCCACCTGACCGTCTGCAGCCAGTGTAGACGGCGAGCAGAAGTAGCCGACTCCATTGGTGGAAACCTGTTTGACCAAGCTGAACCTGCGACCGTGACCGTATCAGCCGCTGACTTGTTAGCAAGAGCCGCGATGGCACCCGACCACGCCGCCCCGCAGACAGCCTCTGTTGCATCGCCTGCGCAACCAGGCGTTCCAAGACCGTTGTCAAGACTGCTGCCCACAGGCCTGGAAGAGCTTGACTGGCGTCGAATTGCGCCGGGTATCAAACGGTTCAATTTATCAGACCAACATCGTAAGTACGGGGCATTCCAGCTGCTGCATCTCGACCCAGGTGTCACGCTAAGTGCGCATTCTCACAACGATCGAGAATTGACCTACCTGGTGCAAGGCTCTTACAGTGACGAGGTCGGCAAGTTTCAGGTTGGGGACATTGCTGATCTGGATGGCCATCACCATCATCAGCCCGTCATTGATTCAGAGGAACCCTGTATTGCGTTGATCGCGACACATTCACCGGTTCGCTACTCCGGTTTTGTTGGAAAAATTATGCAGCCGTTCGTCGGTATCTAATTCACGTTTAAGTGTTACCGACCTGATTCTTCACTACGTGACTCATGTGCAGAATCAGGTATCGGTATCGCGATAACTACCGTCCAATACCGCTTGCCACCAGGGTTGGTTCTCCAGATACCAGTCCAGGGTTAATTCAATCCCCTTCTCAAAACTCACAGCGGGTTCATAACCGAGTTCGTCACGGATTCGTGTGGTATCTATGGCATACCTGAAATCGTGACCGGCGCGATCTTTGACGTAGGTGATCAATTGGGCGCAGTCGCGTTCACTGGCAGCGGGACATTCTGGGAAACGACTGCGCAAGGATTCATCTGTTTTAAATCGCTCGTTCATCAGTTGGCATACAAGCGACACAATGTCGATATTTGTCCATTCATTAACACCGCCGATGTTATAGGTCTCGCCGATCGTCCCGTGGTTTAGGACTTTCTCGATGCCGCGGGCGTGATCTTCAACAAAGAGCCAATCACGGATGTTCTTACCATCACCATAGATTGGCAATGACTTGCCGTGCAACAGATTAATAATAATCAGCGGTATTAGTTTCTCAGGAAAATGAAACGGACCATAATTATTCGAGCAATTACTGGTGGTCACGTTCAGCCCGTAGGTGTGGTGGTAGGAACGTACTAGAAAATCAGAAGCTGCTTTGCTCGCTGAATACGGTGAATTGGGAGCGTAAGCCGTCAGCTCGGTAAACGCCGGGGCATCCATCGACAAACTTCCGTATACCTCATCGGTTGATACATGGTGAAAACGGTGATCAGCAGGTGCATGTGCTTCTGTTTGCCACACTTGTCTGGCAGCTTTCAGCAGGCTATGGGTTCCCAGGATATTGGCCTCAATAAAAGCATCGGGTCCCTCTATTGAACGATCAACATGGCTTTCGGCTGCAAAGTGCACAACGGTTGTGAGGCCATGATCACGCAGTAATTGCATCATTAATTCTGTGTCATTAATATTGGCTTCTACCAAAACACAGCGCTCACTCAATAATCCATCCAGATTCGCCCGGTTGCCAGCGTAGGTCAACGCATCAACCACAGTGATGTGATCATCTGGATAGGCAGCCAACCAATAACGCACAAAATTAGCACCTATGAAGCCAGCAGCACCAGTGACTAGCATTCGATTCATGTCAGCTCCATGAGCATCGTCGTTAAGTCTTTGCGCCAGTGATTGGCTTGTAAATTCAGTGTTTGCCAGGTACGCGTCAGTTCCAGCACACTATAGTGCGGTCTGGCAGCGGGGGTTGGATACTGCGCTGTTGTCAGTGGATTCACAATAGCCTCTTGGTCAAGTAAACCAAGTTGGCAGGCCTGTTCGCTGATAGCGACGGCAAAATCATACCAGCTGGCAGCACCCGCACCCGTCCAGTGCAAGGTACCGGATGTTTTCAATTCTGCAGCGCGCCACAGCGCACGTGCCAATGAATTTGCCCAAGTCGGTGAGCCAATCTGATCAGCAATCACACCAACCTCACCGCGCTCGTTCATTAAACGCAGCATTGTTTTAACAAAGTTAGCACCATGAGACGAATACACCCAAGCTGTCCGAACCACCACACTGCTGTCAGGCAGTGTGTCCGCCAGTATTTGTTCGCCAACCAGTTTAGTTTGACCATAGACACTCACCGGCGCAACGGCAGCTTGTTCGACAAAGGGTTCGCCATTACTGGGGCCAAACACGAAGTCGGTTGACACATGCACAAGGTGCGCGCCTAAATCACCGGCAACTAATGCCAGAGTTTTAACCGCCTGTGCGTTCACTGCAGCGGCTTGCTCAGGTTCAGACTCTGCTTTGTCTACTGCGGTGTAGGCCGCAGCATTGATAATCAGTTGGGGCTTGAGTGACATCAACTGCTGACGAACGGCCTGGCCATCAGTGATATCCAGGCGTGCAGGCCCGCTGACTATCTCGAACTGTGGCAGCACGGTACGCATCAACTCCCAATACAGCTGACCGCGTTCGCTGCCGGTAATAAAAACTCTCATGGGTCGTCCAAACTTGATCGTTGTTCAGGCAAAGGTGTCACAGTCTGCCAGCGGCAGAGCCGCTTCATCTTTAGCAGCCAGTAGCGGTTGCGTACCAGCGATTATTGGCCATTGAATACCCACAGCCGCATCGCTCCAAAGCAGACTGCGCTCATGCTCTGGTGCATAGTAGTCTGTACATTTGTACTGAAAATCAGCTGATTCGGATACCACATAGAACCCGTGAGCAAATCCTGGCGGCACCCACAATTGTTGCTTGTTCTTTTCTGATAACAAGACACCCACCCATTGTCCGAACTGATCAGACGAGCGCCGCATGTCCACAGCAACATCAAACACCTCGCCTTTGGTCACCCGGACCAGTTTGCCCTGAGGCTGACGGATCTGATAATGCAATCCGCGCAAAACACCTTGTGCCGAACGGCTGTGATTGTCCTGAACAAAGTGACCTGGCAACCCTTCTGCTTCAAACGCAGCACGGTTCCAGCTCTCGAGAAAAAATCCTCGCTCATCGCCGAAAACGGTTGGTTCCAGGATTTTGACAGCATCCAGAGCTGTGTCGATTACTTTCATAGCACCATCAATAGCTCAGAACAAGCCTCATCACAAGCCCCATTCCAAGCACAGTCTGTTCCACTTCGAGTGTGAACAGCAAGGCGTACCGACGTTAATTCAACGCATTCGTTGGCCAGATGGGTCGTAAGCGGCGCGCAGATGAGCGGCTGCTTCAATGTGTTTACCACCCACATTGATATGCCATTGGTGAGCTGCCAGCCAGTCGGATGTTATGGGTTCATCACTTTTCACATACCCCAATCCGACGGACCCACCGACGGTATGCCCGTAATTTCCAGAGCTGAGATAGCCCACACAGTCGCGGTTCATCAAGATCGGTTCATGGTGATAAAAAAGCGGCTCCGGATCACGCAGGACAAACTGTACCAGTCGTTTTTTGAGATGACTTTTACTGTCCTTTTGCCGGGCAATGGCATCATGACCAATAAATGCAATGGGTTTGTCCATGGCGCAAACGAATCCCACGCCAGCTTCCAGCGGCGTATCCTCATCAGCAACATCATGACCAAAATGCAGGAATTTTTTCTCAATACGACAACTGTCAAGCGCATGCAGACCAGCCAGCACCAACCCGTGCTGCTGCCCTGCTTCCCATAGCCGGTCGAAACACGGTATGGCCATATCAGCGGGTATGCATAATTCCCAACCCAGCTCACCGACAAACGAAACACGTGTTACGCGTATCGGTGCATAGCCTAATTCAGCATTAACACTGCGTCCGAACGGAAAGGCATCATTGGATAGATCAAGCCGTAACAATGGTTCCAACAGTGCGCGACTGTCCGGTCCCATGACACCAAACACAGCGTACTGATTAGTCACGTCAGTGACTGTGCAAAAATCCTCAGCACCTATGTGGCGCTTGAGCCAATGCAGATCTTTATGCGTCGTGGCTGCACCGCTAATCACCATGAATTCATGCTCACCCAGACGCGTCAGCGTGAGATCAGCCTCAATACCACCGCGCTCATTAAGCCAATGGGTGTAGACAATTTTATCGGTAGAGGTGTCGATGTCGGCGGTGCAAATGCGTTGCAACACCGACACCGCATCGCGTCCTTGCACCAGGTATTTTGAAAAACTGGACTGATCAAATAACGCAACGGATTCTCGCGCAGCTGTATGCTCCGCTGCCGAATAGTCAAACCAGTTCTGACGACCAAAGCTGTATTGGTACTCAGGCTTCACCCCGGCCGGTGCAAACCAATTGGGTCGCTCCCAACCGGCCACTTGGCCGAAACAGGCATTGTGTTCTATGAGTCGCTGGTGAATGGGCGAGAGTCGAACGTTGCGGCCTGTATTGAATTGTCTGAACGGATAATGGTTTTCGTACAGTAGCCCCAACGATTCTTCTGCACGCTCAGCCGCAAATGCTTGAGTACCCATGAACGGGTACATGCGCCGAATATCATTACTCCATAAATCCAATGGCGAATGTCCGTTGTGCATCCATTCGGCACATACCTTGCCCAAACCACCTGAACTTTGTATGCCAACGGAGTTTAAACCGGCTGCGACAAAATAGCCTTTAACTTCAGGCGCTTCACCGACATGAAATTCATCGTCCGGGGTGAACGACTCAGGTCCGCAGAAAAAACTTCGCCAACCCACATCACCCAGGACAGGAACGCGGACCATGGCATCTTCAAGCACTGGCATCAACTGCTCCTCCATATGACCGGGCAGCTCATCAAAGCTGAAGTCAGTAGGGATACCCTGTTGGCCCCAGGCCACAGCATGCTTTTCAAAGGCACCAACTAACAGTGCGCCTGCATCTTCTTTTATGTACACACATTTATCATGGTCACGCAGGATCGGTAGATCCGCAGTAACTGACTCATGTTTTTCTGTGACCGCGTAGTAATGCTCACAGGCATGTAAGGGGATGTTGACGCCATTTTTTTGCCCTAGTTCTCGGGCCCACATGCCTCCGCAGTTAACAATGAAATCTGTGTTGATGGTGCCTTGATCTGTGCGCACTCCACGCACGCGACCGCCTTCGACCAGCACCTCATCCACACGCACGCCCTCAATGCACCGCGCACCTCGCGAACGCGCGCCTTTGATAAAGGCGTTGGTAATCTCAATAGGATTACCCTTTCCATCATGCGCAACAAAGGTGCCGCCGATTAAATCCGCTGTATTGATCAACGGGAACAATGAAGCGATCTCCTCGGTTGTCACCGTGTCGACACGGGTTACACCGAACGCATTGTTCATTGCAGCCACACGACGAAGCTCTTCCCAGCGCGCTTCACTGTGGGCAATACTCAAACTGCCAACTTGACGAAATCCGGTGGATTGACCAGTTTCTGCTTCAAGCTCATGCAGTAGCCGCATGGAATACTCTGCTAAGCGTGCGTGACTCTCGTTGGCTCTGACGGTACCAATAAGCCCAGCAGCGTGCCATGTGGTCCCGCAAGCAAACTGCTTGCGCTCCAACAGCACAACATCCTGCCAACCCAATTTGGTCAAGTGGTACGCAACGCTGGCGCCGGTTACCCCACCACCGATGATGACAGCACTGGCTTGACTGGGAAGTGTTTCAGACACAAGAATCTACCTCTATTAAAGACCAGCAACAGCCAGCCAGGTGGCTGGGAGCCTGCTCGGCAGATTCCCAGGCCATCTTGTATCAAAATTGCCCAGCACACTCGACCGACAGTCGTCGTCAGGCGATGGTGCCAGATGCTGTACGTGCCATTGGCCACACGGCCATGAACACCTCAGTAAACGCCTCTTGTTGCCGCAAAATCCAGGCATCTAGCTCATCGGGGCTCAGCCAAACCCCATCATCAATCTCCTCTTTCTGCAACACCGGTATCTGCTCTGAACAGAGCGTGTAGACCTCGGTGAATTCGAACCCGTTGCGTTCCTCTGGCCTCAGCCTGCCTGCCGATGTCAGCATATCGGGGGATACAATCACACCCAGCTCCTCGTTTAATTCTCGCACCGCACAATCCAGGTAGCTTTCACCACTGTCCACATGACCTGCAGCGCTGATGTCCCACAACCCTGCTCCGCTGTCTTTATTTTGACTGCGTAGCTGAACGAATATTTGACCGTTGCTGTTAAACAAAGCGACATGCGAGGAGCGATGAAAATGCCCCTGGCTATGAATCTGATCACGAGGTGCCCGACCGATGACAATATCGTCTTCGTTCACTATATCCAGCCATTCAGTCATCATCAGGTGTCTTTCATCAGGCGTCTTCCATCAGGTGTCTTCCATCCGAAGACGCCACCAGTTTGCTTTACAGCCCCACCAGCACTTGTCGTCTGGTTCTCTTAACGCGTTTCTGTAGGTCAGCATCATTGGCTAAACGGTCCCGAAAGTAACGTTGGTTACGGCTCATGGTGGTCAGGTCGCGATTAAAGCGCTGCGCCAACGCACTCATACTGCCCACGTTAAGCTCTATTGCCAAAAAGGTGATGAGTTGCCGTAACTGACTTTCGCGTCTAGCACGACTCTCGCTCTGCAACAGCGCTTCTTTTACGCCTTCTTCCCGACACACTCGTTTCACTAATTCTGCAACACTCATGACCGTTGGCGTTGTTTTGGGTGGTTTGAGGGCTTTTTTGCAAAAACGCGCATTCCCTAAAAGCCGACCACCGTGATTGCCACGCATTAAATCATCTCGGCTGCCTTCGTGTTTACCAGCTTGCACGAACTTGCCAAATGCTCGTCTCGCCACTTTATCGCTTTTGCCAAACTGATTCAGGATGGTTGACGTTGTCATCCAGTCAGGCGTATCAGCCACACCCATGTAGGCGGCATGACTGGTCCATTTGGCGTCATCTGCATTATTGGCAGTGCCTGCTCTCAACGGATTGTTATGAATGTAGCGAACAAGGTCCGCTAAGTACTCATCAGGGTCGATAACGATGGCCTTGTATCGCCCATGAAAAAGAGGACCCTGCCGGTTATGTTTGGCATTGGCGTATCGCGTGTAGCGAAATGAGATATTTTGCATAATCTTGGACAGAGGCGCATCTGCTATCTGTATAGCCATCTGTACATGATTTTTGGCCCAACAATACCCATGCAACGTATGCCCAAACCGTTCCGCACCATCTGAGATCATTGCTTCCCAGGCTCTGCGATCGGCCACACCTTTAAAAACTGGTTGTTCATCCAGCCCAGTCAAAATGACGTGATAAACAGCTCCTTTAAAGTGAATCCTCTGTTTTCTGGCCATAGGTAGTTACGGTTGCTCTGACGCCTCACTCGCTAATTGTTCTGAATCACGACTCAGCATGCTCATCTCGTGAAATGTCAGTATAAATTGACACTTTCGTTAAGATGTACTGACAGGTTTTTCACATTATTCACGATTACGAGAAAACCTCATGTCCGGATCAGATCAAACGCCTCAACTGCAGGCTGAGCTGGAATCTGTGTCAGGGTTCCGACAATGACCTAAACTTCCAGCCGGCGACCGGTTTTGGCTGAACATTAATGGATGGACTATCAGCCGCTACCTGTGCCGTAAACCCGAACTACGAGCTGTATTCGTCTCATTATTACCGTGCAAATCTTGCCGATTAGGAGAATGTGTTGAGCGTCTGGCTGGAACGACGATCCGAACACCAGAGCAACCCTGACCGTGGCTTCAACAGCACCCGCCAGGACAGCCAGTACCAGCGGGATCGAGCGCGTATTATCCACAGCGCCTCGTTTCGCAGCCTGCAGTCTAAAACTCAGGTGTTGGGTTTGGGTGAAAGTGATTTCTACCGGACGCGCCTGACCCATTCGCTGGAGGTGGCTCAGGTCGGGTCAGGTATCTGCGAATGGTTACGTGACCAATCTGAAAACAACAAAAATGAATCATTAATCCCCTCTTTCAGTTTAATTGAAGCAGTCTGCTTGGCGCACGATATCGGCCATTCTCCTTTCGGCCATGGTGGCGAAGTCGCCATGAATACCATGATGCGTGAGCACGGTGGATTCGAGGCCAATGGGCAGACGTTACGCATACTGGCAAGACTGGGCGAGTATTCACCCGACTCCGGTCTTGATCTGACTCGTCGTACCATGCTGGGCACTATTAAGTACCCAGCGGTGTATTCCGATGTTTGCCGATACAGTCCGATAGAACCAGAAAATCCGTTAAACATTGACCACTGGGCGCCCCCCAAATGTATTTACGATGCCGAACGCGAGGTACTGGATTGGTTGTTAGACCCTTTTGATGCCGATGATCGAACGCGTTTTCTATCATTAGATACCGAGCGCTGCGGTCATGCGCGGACACGTTTCAAGACTCTGGATACCAGCATTATGGAGCTGGCTGACGATATAGCTTATGGCGTACATGACCTTGAGGATGCTTTGGCACTAGGCCTGGTAGATCGTGATGTATGGACGCAGCAGGTTGTCAAGGTGTTGATGGAATTTGATCAAAACCCCATTAACCAAGCCATGGACGAATTCAACCAGTTACTGTTCAGCACCGCTGCCAAGGACCGTAAGCACGCTATCAGTCGCCTTGTCGGTTATTTCATTCGCAGCATTAGCATCGTGGAACAGGACGGATTCAATGCACCATTACTAAGGTTGCAGGCCCACATGGAGACCATGGCTTACAAGATCCTGTTACTCATTAAGGATTTCGTTATGCAACACGTTATTCTACGCCCAGAATTGCAAATGCTGCAGTACAAAGGGCAGCGTGTGATCGTCCGTTTATTTGAGATTTTTGCAGCCAATCCGAAGCGACTATTGCCGGTGCCGGTTTTTGCTCAATATGAACAGATGGGCTACCGGGCGATAGCGGACTTTCTGTCCAGCATGACTGATGTATCGGCCGGTAAGCTTTACCACAAGCTACTGAGTCCGACATCAGGGTCAATATTTGATCGACCCTGACCTGTCAGGCATCAAACTGCCACATCCGTGATGTGTCCAATTGCACACCATACTGACTAAAAACTACTTATAACAGTACTTGCTCCACGCCACCACGATTGGCGCGTTCCACGAAATCATTGGCCCAGGAATCACCGAATAACCCTTTGACCAGTTCTACAACGATGTAATCAGTATCCAATCCTGTTTCATCCCTGTAACGACTCAGTCCCTGCACGCAAGCGGGACACGATGTCATCATTTTTACATCATGCGTGGTACTTCCCGCCTCTACACCGTTGGCCACCAGATTGGCTTGTAGCTCTGTGGCTTTACGTTGTCGCACTTGCGTCGCAATGTCAGGTCTTGCTACTGCAAATGTGCCCGCCTCACCGCAACATCGATCTGACAGCGTCACGGGTTTACCCAGTAATGCCTCTGTGACTTTCATCGGTTGATAGGTTTTCATTGGGCTGTGACACGGATCGTGATACACGTAATGTTCACCGCTAACGCCTTCCAGGGAGTAGTTCTTTTCCATCAGATACTCATGAATATCCAGCAAGCGACAATCAGGGAATATTTGCTCGAACTCATACTTGAGCAATTGATCCATACAGGTGCCGCAGGACACAATAACGGTCTTGATGTCCAGATAGTTCAAGGTATTGGCCACACGATGAAACAATACTCGGTTCTCGGTGGTTATCTGTTTGCCCTTGTCGAAATCACCGGTTGATGTCTGTGGATAGCCGCAGCACAAATACCCGGGTGGTAAGACGGTCTTGCTGCCAGAATCATAGAGCATGGCAAGTGTTGCTAAACCTACCTGACTGAACAGACGTTCAGATCCGCAGCCGGGGAAATAGAACACTGCATCACTGTCTTCAGTGGTTTTTTCCGGGTCACGAATAATCGGCACATAGTCTCGATTTTCAATACCCAGTAACGCGCGCGTTGTCTTGGCTGGCAGCATTGCCCTATTTGGCAGCTTGCGGTTAACGAAGTGCACGACTTGTTCTATCGGTTTACCCGATCCGCTGGTATTGGGTGGTGTTGTTTTTTTCGCGGTTACCGATGGCCACTTGCTAACCACGCTACTGGCGGCACGCTGTGCCTGAAAACCCCATTGCACCATGCCTTTTCGCATGACTTTGATGGTAGCCGGGTCCTTTGCGTTCAGGAACGCCATGGACGCTTTGGTACCCAGACTGAAATTCTTCTGTCCGTGATCTTTGAGGATTTTACGCATGTTGATTGACACGTCGCCAAAGTCAATATCCACCGGGCACGGTGCCAAACACTTATGACAAACCGTACAGTGATCAGCAATGTCGTTCATTTCATCAAAATGCCGTATGGACAAACCTCGACGCGTTTGTTCTTCGTAGAGAAAAGCCTCAATGATCAGACCAGTACCCAGTATTTTGTTACGCGGTGAATACAACAAGTTGGCACCAGGTGCATGGGTGGCACAAACAGGTTTGCATTTGCCACAACGCAGGCAATCCTTGATGGAATCATTCAGAGCGCCCAACTCACTTTGTTCCAGAATCAATGCCTCTTGCTGCACCAGATGCAACGAGGGTGTATAGGCATTATCCAGGCTGGAACCTGGCATCAACTTGTCTTTGTTGAAGTGACCGTGCGGATCTACAACGTTTTTGTAGTCTGCAAATGCCTGCAAAACCTCTTCGTCCATGTACTGAATTTTGGTCAATCCGATACCGTGCTCACCGGATATAACACCGTTGAGCAAACGCGCTAGTGCCATGACCCGATCCACGATAACGTCCGCCTGACGCATCATGACGTAGTCATTGGAATTGACCGGTATGTTGGTATGAATATTCCCGTCACCCGCATGCATG
>CALKXZ010000343.1 GCA_938003775.1 uncultured Granulosicoccus sp.
GCTGCCTCCCCGTAAGCACGATCAATGTCCAACTCAAAGTCCCCCGCACGATCTGAGCTCAGTGAGGTGTCGGCAAAAACCTCCATACCAATACCTGGCAACACAAAAACGCCCGCGCTGACGCTACCGAATACCGGGTAGAAATCCAGCTCCCCGTTCTGTACACCACCGGCTGCCAACTGCAGCTCAGCGTAAACGGGCCCGTCTGCAGAGACAAACGAGGAGGACACTGCTAATACACACGCAAGAAGCCAGCGCACGCCACACTCCAATTTTAATTAGGCAAGACGCGGAAGATAGCACCCCAACACCCTGTGCGTCATGTCTGGCTTGTCACTAGCCAGAGGCGCGGGATCAATTCGTCAACTGGCTAAGGACATTCTGCAGCGGCATACACGGGCGTCAGCGCTCCTTCCTGAATCAAAACGACACAGCCATGATCAGCCTGCGGGGTGGCGATGGCGTACTCCAGCGCACCATCGGCTGAGACCTCACCAAGCCGGACCGTATCTAGCACAATATGATGATTCACCAACTCGCGGCTTTTGTTCTCACCACCAGTGATGGCTGTGGTGGCTTGGTCCTGATACCAGACAACAGAAATGTCCGTACCGTCCAATTTTGCCAGTTGGCTCGCATCACCCTGCACAGCAACGCGCAGCTCATTGGCTGTATCGGACTGATCCACACTGACGGTCAATGCCTGAGTGCGTCCTTCAGCCAGAGCGCGTAAAATGTGCCGCTTGTTAGACCCGACTGATGCATTGACACCGTTGACGACCGATTGTGGAGTGTAGACACCGGGACGTCCGTCCAGTCCCGCCACGCTGTACTCGCGTTGTCGCTGGGAATAGTCCGCATTTGAGAACGGATCCGTGAAACTACCCGCGCTACCATGGATCAGAGAATTCCAGTAGTCAACATGGTATTCCAACGCCATCAGTTCAGGATCAGCTTCCAGCAGTTCTCCGAGTAGCTTGTCAGCCGGTGGGCATGATGAACAACCGTGCGAGGTGAACAGCTCAATGAGTTTGAGCGGTGCACCACTCTTCTCGGCCCAAGCGGTGCTCAGAGTGGATCCCGCAGTTAGCAATACGAGCGCCTGAATGATCGTTAATAATCGTTTGCCACGCGGACCATGGCCGTAAGTCGTAGCGGGACGTAGCGCCCACACGATAGGCGAGAGAAAGTATTTCATATTTAAAAATCAATCATAAATAACCAATGCTCATTCGTGGTGCAGAGCTTTATTTGGTTCCCTTGATCGCAGAAAACGCGTCCAGCGCACGTAATCGCGTTTGTTTGAGATCCACCAGCGGTGCTGGATAGTCGATCAGATCTCGTTCATGTGCAGGCAGCTCCCAAGGCTTGTGAATGAACTTCGGCGCAACAGAAACCAACTCCGGCACCCAGCGTTTGACATAGGCACCCTGTTGATCGAATTTTTCACCCTGCAACACTGGGTTGAATACTCGAAAGAACGGTGCGGCATCCGCACCCGAGCCTGCCGTCCATTGCCATCCCATGGCGTTACTGGCGATATCAGCATCGACCAGCGTATCGCGGAACCAACGTTCACCAGATTGCCAACGGATCAGTAAATTTTTAATCAAATAGGAGGCAACGATCATGCGCACTCGGTTATGCATCCAACCGGTGGCATATAACTCACGCATGCCAGCATCCACAATAGGCACACCTGTACGTCCCTGTTGCCAGGCTTTTAGATGTTGAGCGGTACCCGACGCCCATTTAAAAGCGCGGAACCGCTCATCCAACGGCTTATCGATAGTGTGCGGGAAATGATAGATCAAGCTGTACGCAAACTCACGCCACACTATCTCCTTGGCAAACGTCTCTTCGCCACCGGTCAGTTGTGACAATGCTCGACCGCGCAATAAACGATGCAGCACCTGGCGTGGGCTGATCTCCCCATAATGCAAGTGTGGTGACAGCTGTGAGGTCCCGGCTATGGCCGGCAAATTACGACCAGTACCATAGTCGTCCACCGCACGTTTCAGGAAACGATCCAGCTGTAATCGCGCAGCGCTCTCACCCACTTTCCAGTTGGCCATCATCGCATCGTGCCACTGTTCAGTAGGTAACAACTGTAACTGCTGCAACGTAACGCAGCCACGCAGGGATTGGCCTGTTAGAGCCTTAGGTGTTGACAGCACACGTGGCGCTCGGGCTATTTTTAGTCGCTGCGGTTCGTCATCCAGCTGACGGGCCGCCGCTCGCCAATAGGGTGTATAGACCCGATACGCCGTTCCATCACCCTTAAGATTTTCCCACGGCTCAAGCACCAACAGCCCATTGAAAGTTTGTGGCTCAAGTGCGTGTAGCGTACTTTTGATCAGCTTATCGCGCTTGATGGTATCGGGGTCGTAACAGCGATTCCAGAAAATCCGTGTAGCACCAGAACTGTCTATTAGATTCTCGAGCACCGACAAACTCTTGCCCTGTGCAAATAAAAGATCGCCACCTTTTTGCTGCAACGATATCTGTAAACTTGCCAGACTATGGTGCAACCAAGCACGACTGGCCGAACCAAGCTGACTGACGGTCCGCTCTGCTGGATCGTCAATGAAAATACACAGCAAATGATCACATTGTCGGCACGCCGCGCTTAACGCCGGGTTGTCCGTCAGTCGTAGATCCTGCCTAAACCAAACGATGCCCGTTGTCATTTTACTCGGCCTTGATTTTGCAATGTTGCTGCCGCTGCGCTCACAGCCGTATAGGCATCGTCATCTACATCGGTAATCGATAAGGTACCGGCAGCCGATCGGTTCAATTCGGCGGCATTAGCCTCATCGGTGTCTATATGCATTTCCAGTTTGTAGCTGTCTTTAACACGCACCAAGACATCCCCAAACACCAGATCTCGTGCACCGCCCACGATAGCCACTGATACTTCATCCTTATCGTTAACGCCAAGATGTTGCGCATCGTCAGGGTGCATGTGGATATGTCGTCTGGCACAGATCAACCCCTCGGCCAGGTACACAGTGCCAGCTGGACCTTCGAGCGTAATACTGGCTGAACCTTTAATATTTCCTGAATCACGAACTGGCGCATCGATACCTAAGCGAAATTCGTCGGTACGGGATATCTCAACTTGATCAACACTGCGCAGCGGCCCGAGCACTCTGACCCCGTCAATGCGCTCACGTGGACCGATCAAATTGACGCGTTGCTCACAGGCAAACTGGCCCGGCTGCGACAATGGCTTGTACGGCGTTGGTGTGGCATCAGCGCCAAATAGTGTGGCAAAGGTGTCGGCTGTTAAATGACAATGCCGCGCACTAATGGCAATCGGTATGCTCGTAGACGGTGCTGGCTGTG
>CALKXZ010000344.1 GCA_938003775.1 uncultured Granulosicoccus sp.
TGTTGAGGCTGTAGAAAAACCTGTTTGGCACTGTAATACGCGGTAAAATTGCATCAACGCAACGCGGAATCACCTTATGCCTCGGTTCATCCCTTATAACTACCAGCAAGACACGATGGTGGTGATCAATTTTGATGATCAGATCTTGCCCGGTACGTTTGAGTACGCGCTTCATTATCTGATCGAACATAAAGTCGATCTATCAGAATTTCATGCCGCTTAGTGCAATACGCATGAAGGGCGACGCGCTATTGATCCGGCTATTCTTTTGAAGATCATTCTGTACGCATACTCAAAAGGCATCACCTCGAGCCGTCATATACAGTGGTGCTGCCAGAGCAATATCATATTCAAAGCGTTGTCGTGCGACACCAGTCCTGATTTCACCACTATTGCATCCTTTGTCAGCGGACACTGCTCAGCCATCGTTAACCTGTTTGAACAGGTTGTATTGATCTGTCATGAGCAAGGTTTGATGGGTCATGACCTGATAGCCATTGATGGCTGCAAGCTTCCCTCCAACGCAGCCAAAGAATGGCCGGGCACACTGGATGAATTGGCACACAAGCGTGACAAGCTGCGTGAGCAGGTCAACCGTAAGCTTGAAGAGCACAAAGCGAACGACGGACTTCCCTCTGATACTCAAACGCAGAAGCGCCAGCTCAAGGTTCACAATACGCTTGATACCCTGCAGGCAGCCTATGACAAGGTTGCTCAATTCTTAAAAACTGCCACGCCCCGGCAAGGGCAAGCAACCCGCAACAATGAAGTGAAGAGCAATATCACGGACAACGAATCGTATAAGATGAAAACCAGCAAGGGAACGGTACAGGGGTACAACGGCATTGCCACAGTCGATAGCAAGCATCAGATCATCATTGATGCAGAGGCTATCGGTGAGGGACAGGAGCATCATGCATTAATTCCAGTGCTGGAGCGAATTGATGAACGTTACCGACGACTAGGTATCAGCGACCATATATCTGCAGATGGTTTGACGGTAACAGTTGATACAGGTTATTCGAACAAGCCTAATCTGACGTATCTGCACAACACTGGTATTGACAGTTACGTGCCGGACAATCAATTCCGGCAACGTGATCCGGCCTTTGGAAGACAGAAAGACAAGCACAGTGAAAAGAAGCCCGTTAAGAAAAAGACAAAGCAGTTGTTCTGCGCAACTGACTTTCACCTGGACGTCGAGCATCAGCGTTGTGTGTGCCCCGCAGGGCACTCAATTACCTTGGTTCGAAACGACAAGGATCAGCATGGAAATCACAAACTGTTTTTTGAGGCCAAGCAGAGTCAGTGTCGCGGATGCACACTCAGATCCCAGTGCATGCGTCGGCCTGAAGCGGTAGAGTCACGTAACGGGCATGGACGCCAGGTGTCATTCATAATCACACCTAACACTGAGAAGTCCGAGCCGGTGGAGTGGATGAAAAAGCGAGTAGACAGCCCTCACGGAAAACAGGTGTATGCACAAAGACTGGCGGTTGTTGAGCCGGTGTTTGGCATCATACGGGCAAACAAAGGGCTTGATCGATTCAGTATGCGAGGCAAAGAGAAGGTCAATGGGCAGTGGCATCTGTTCTCATTGGTGCATAACATTGAAAAGATACACCGCAATGTGGATGAATCGAGAATAGCAGCAGGGTGAGGAAGTGCAAGATAGTAGAGATGAAACCAGAACTGATCTGCATTCAGTAAAATGAAGGCCCTACTGAGCTGATATATTGAAAATCACCTATTTGCACTGGCAGATAGGTAAAACGTTGTCGTGCTGGGGTGGGTTTTTCTACATCCTCGTTAGTCATACTGATCATGTTTTCAGTACGGTTGGACAATTTATTGTTCCACAAGTATCGTGGTTCGATATTCTCAGGGGTACACTTGTTATACTGAGAGTAGAAATTTGGCTTGGGGAAGGGAATGGGTACAAATGTTAGAGACCTAGGATTAGACAAGCTTCCGATCGCGGATAAGGTAGCTCTTATTAACGAGTTATGGGCGGAAGTCGTAGCAGAGGAGCGATCTACACCGATATCGCCAGAATTGGCAGATAAGCTAGACCGTCGGATAGCGGAATACGAAGCCAACCCAGGTCAACTTCATTCTATTGATGAAGTGATGGCAGCTTTGAAAGCTGATCGGGAAGGGTGAAATACAAAGTTGGTTTTACTGATGGTGCGTTAGACGACTTGAGATCGGCACAAGCTTGGTATGAGGAAAAGCTACCCGGTTTGGGTGTCAGGTTTGCTGAGGCGGTGAGGAGACAAGCGAAATCGCTAGAAACCATGCCTGAAAAGTATCGCGTAGCTCGCGACGATGTACATCTTTGTTCAATACCAAAATTCCCGTATGAGATTTACTATCGTATTGAAGCGAAGAAAGTCGTGATTTTAGTGGTACATGCGGTAAGGCAAGACCCAACCAAACTTGTTAAGAAGATTAGAAGATTAGAAGATTAGAAGATTAGTTTTTTTCATTCGTTAGGTGTGCGTGAGACGACCTCTACGACGCATGCCTAACGGAGCCTTGCAGCCGACATTGTGACAAAGCCTTCCCGACACTGCCGCTCTGGTCAGTCTTTGTCAAATGCAACTCATGGAGGATGTTAGGCGTATCAATCACCAACTTCGATGGATGTAAGGAGGTATTGTCTTTAACTAACTTTGAAAGTGGAAGTGTGCTTTTACTGTATTTGTATAATGAAAAAAATTCTATTCTCAACGCTGATTACAATTCTCTTTGTTTTCAGTGCTACATTTGTCTTGGGATTCACCTATGACATGGCGGTTTCTCCGGCTGGGCTTGATGGCGCATTATTCTTCGCGGTAGTGGCGACCACGATAGGAACAGTTTTCATTGTGTTGTGGGGAGTACCAATGCATTTGTTTTTAACCTACATGCGTTTAAGATCGGTATTTTGGTACATGTCCATTGGTTTTGTACCGGCGTTTCTGATAAATTTTGTATTCAATCTATTTAGTAATGGAGAATTAGGTGCGTCATTGACGCTGATGCTCACAATTGGTTCTATAGGAAGTGCGGCTGCACTGGTGTTTCGGTATTTCACATTCGCTAAACAGAAATGATATAGATTAGGGAAAAATGAAATTAATTGAACTAAATAACCGATGCCTGTTATCAACAGCAGAGGTCTGTTGTGTTCCAGCAAAGACTGACGCCTAACGAGGCGCATGGAGCAGACAGTTGACCCTGCCACCTTTACGCTGCCGCTCCAAGGCGTCAGCCTCAACTGCGGCTCATGGACGATGTTAGGCGTACGGGTGAGAAATTTTCAAGACCTAAAAATTGGTTTCCTGAAATCTAGACTGAATGTGAGGACGTTTCAATAGATACGCGGGTATTTGGAAGACGATTGCGATGTTGACTTGGAGCAGAGTGTCGTTCCGTTCAGTCTGAAATTCTGTCACAATCGATGAATCAATGCTATGTGTTATGAATCTAGATGCCGGTCATAAGTCGGCTCTACGGAATTCTGATTGTCATGTATTTCAACGATCACAATCTGCCACATTTTCATGCAAAATATGCTGAGCATGAAGCCCTCTATGATTTCGATGGCAATGTACTAGAAGGGCTATTGCCTAAGCGCGCATCTAAGATCGTTCTGAGTGGATAGATCTTCATCGATCTGAGCTAGAGAGTAATTGGAATAGGGCTCGTGCGGGCGAACCGTTACAGCAAATTGAACCTTTGGAGTAATTATCGTGCTTCATGTGAAAGAAGTTAAATACGTGTCAGGAAAGAAGATATGGGTTTCCTTCGATGACGGAACTGCCGGAGAGGTAAATCTAGATGGCAAACTATCAGGACCAGTATTCGACGCACTGAGAGAAGATGAGCAGTTTTCTAAGGCGTATCTTGACGAAGAGTCAGAAACTGTCGCTTGGCCAAACGGAGCCGATTTAGCGCCAGAATTTTTGAAGGATTTGTTGCTAAGCCAATCAAGCCAAAGAATGCAAGGCTGAAGAACAGTCAGCAAGGGACTCGTCGTGAAAGTCGAATAGTAGGGCGAGGTGTAGGTAGTTGGCATCATAGACGCACGCCTAACAGGGCGCATGGAGTCGACACTTGACCCATCCCCTGTGTGTCAGTCTGCAGTTAGTCAGACCCAGTCTGAGTTAACATAGATTTCAGGGCTTGATTACAGGACGGGAGTTCTTTGGTCCTGGCTTTCGTATTTACTTTGGCCGAGAAGCAGACGACATTGTTCTTTTGTTATGCGGCTCAGACAAATCTGATCAGAAAAAAGCAATCAAACTTGCTACAAATTATTGGCAAGAGCATCAAGCAAGCTCTGGTGCGGAACGTGTCAACCTCATATAGACACTTAGTTAATAGTTAATGTGTAAAAGTTAATGTTAGGTGCCAAAAGCGTTACTGTATTTAAGCAGACCTCGTGGTCGCTGTTTACCGAAGCTCATCCATTGTACGTACTGATCTGGCACGTCTTCATATTGAATGTTACCGTCTGATATCAATCCGAACCTGTGGTAATAGTTTGGATCGCCAATTAGCACACATCCATCAGCACCCACGCTTTGCAGTTCAAACAGTCCTCTGTTGATTAATGCAGAACCTATACCAGTGCGCTGTAGGTCTGGTTGTACAGAAATTGGTCCAAGACCGTACCAGCCGTTTTTGAGACTGCCGATGCTGACTGGAGAAAAGGCGACATGACCAACTACCGTATCATTTTCTATTGCTACTAAAGAGAGCGTAAGATCGCCAGCCCTGCGTAAACTATCAATAATAGTGGGTTCGGTTCCATCACTATTCGATATCGGTGCGAATGCATCAGCCGTTAAACGATGAATAGCGTGCTGGTCTTCGGGTTGTTCGTTACGAATTTCCATTTCTCGAAGTATATCTGTTGCAGAATTAATAACCACTATGAACTTGAACCAGCCGCTTGTTGGGGGCACTGTGTAAGAGTTAGATTGAATGATAGTGGCATCAAACGTCGCAGATCTAACGGAACCCTGCAACCAACAAATTCAGTTCATGCACATGGTGTGTCTCATGTATGCGATTCATTGTCGCCGGGCTCGAATAAGGCAAGGCTGCTTTTCTGTCACGGATGGATCTGCTCCGCTCTCGTGCACACGATTACGAAATATATATTTTCTCTAGCTACAATGAATGTTGAAAATTCAGCAGGGGGTTGAAACTCCAAGACCGTAATAAGCTATCAACTACTTGTACGCAAGATGAACGCCCGAACAGGATTAAGTAGATAGAGTTATGGTGGTTTAAGTCCTGAAACTTTAAGGGGCCATGGAGCCGATAAGGCCCCACGCCAGTGACTGTTGTGCTTTATCCTAAGCAACGTGCCGGTTACGTAATTATTTGCTAGCTCTGAGATTTAGCATCTCATCGGTATCTCTGAAAACCACAACTCACTTTGCATGGTTTTTCCGCCAACGTGAGTTGCTATTTGAACTCAGAAATAGCAGTTCAGTACCATGACTACAAGTAAGTTCGGACCTGGACAGTTTCCAATGATAGCAATGACAGCAATCGCAAGCAATCAAGTGATCTACGAGATCATTTGCAACGCAATTTTAAAGCTGCGTTGGAGTAACCAGTCATGCTTAGCGTACAGTCTCAATAATTAAGAGTGCCCGATGAGCATAACTGAACCTGAAACATGAATGTTAATTGCGTATCCATCATCAATTTTGATGGTTACGCCGCGGCAATGTCTTATATTCACTTTAAAGATGACGTGTTCTAGCGCAGTATCTTGCCAGATTGGTACCAGTCAATTTGGGTTTGCAACTTAGTTGCAACCGGATCCAAAGTTTCTTGCACCCAGGCGCGACTGATCAAAGCCTATCGCAATTATTTCAATACAGCGGCCAACCTGTGGCGTTACGTTGTCTACAAATAACTGAGATCGTGTGAAACCAGCAGATGCTCCATTGATGCGTATTTCATACCCATCAATCATACTCTCAATGTCTGAATTGACTGTCCAACCAATAACGATGCCAACTGGCAAGCTTCCAGCAGTTGTGCGCGTGAACACATCAGGGAGCTCTTCTAATGGAGAAACTGTTAACGTGGGTTCATCTCTAAATAACACCGTACCTTCATTGGTATTGACTGACAGTATCCCCGATAGAGGACCGGAATTGCCTGCTCCATCAACCAGTCTTATTTGGTATTCCGAATTAGTATCTGCATTAGTGTCGAAGAAACTAAAACGGGCAGTTCTACTGGCAATTAACTCCCCATTTCGAAAAACCTCCACCAATGGCTCCGGAAAATCGTTCGTTCCAACTGAGTTAAATGGTAGTGGGGTCCAGAATATCTCCACCGCATTTGAATCATAAATTCGTGCGTCAAGTTGGAGCTCGAAAGAGGCAACAAACTCAGCGTTCGAGGCAGTCGTACCATTGGGTTCACGGAAAATAGCGCCTTGATCCCAGCACTGTAATGTTCCATCGAGTCGCTCGCCGCACATGGTAGTGCCCGAAGTAACATAGTCTAAGCTACCGTCAACAAACTCTCTTGTGCTGATGAGTATGTCGGTTTCATTGGATTGAATAGATGTAAAGTGTTCGCCGATAGGGTAACTACTTACGTCTTCAGAGTCCAACAATGAGCAATCTAAAGTGCCATTGGATTGAAGACCACACACGGCGTTAAACGATGTTGCGAGATCGATGTAAGGACCATTGTTCGGTGGTGTGATAAACGGTGTTACGGGTCTAATAGGCAGATTGATAGCTGAACCGTCTGAACACTTTATTCGACCGTCGTTGGTTAATCCACAAACGTCTCCAGACCTAATGTCAAACTTTACAAATGGGCCTTCTAGATCCTGTGGTGAGCGACGCGGGTCATCAGACCAACAAATAATATCTCCTTCGGTCAATAGACCACAGGACTTAACTTCTGCGGCATCTATTTGCGAAAATGTGGCACCAACGGGCGGCTCTAGTTGCAAGTTAGTGTTAATGCCCCAACAGGTCGCTTTTCCGGTTGTATCTAGGGCGCAGGTATGATTAGCTCCGGCGTCGATCTGTATGAACGCATCATCAACGTCAGGCACATTCAACTGACCGAAAAAATTGCCACCCCAGCAAATGGGCTGACCCTCTGCAGTGAGTCCGCAAGCATGAGTCTCACCGGTTGTTAATGCGGTTAATTCAGGAAGATTTCTTGGTGGTTGTAATCGTTCATAACCTTGTGCGAAAACACAGTCAACTTGACCTGCATCGTCGAGCGTACAAAACTGTGCTGCACTAAATGAATAACCGCTAAGTGACTGTCCTGCAGCAAACATTGGTGTGACGAGCAGAGCTATAGATAACAGCAGGTAAGTCAATAAAGAGTAAGGCATATTTGTCAGCGTCCTGTGAAGTTTGGCAATATCGATTACTCGTAATCTGACCAGAATGTATCCTTAGAAAGACCTTCGAACAACCTTCATTTGTTAAATATTGTGAGCCAGTGGTTTTCTTGGTCAAATTACCCCAAAAAATTTAATTTTTCCCAGTGATGGATCTCGATTGTTGTCCATACTCTAAGAACCCGATGAAACATTAGATAGGGCAATCGGACCGTTGTCAGTCAAATAAAACCTCTATGTCTTATACCAATGTAGTGGCGAAATGGACGTAGTACATGTTATATCGATAGCCCGGCGTTTGAGACGGTGTCAGCCTGAACTCGCTGAAAAACAGTGCTCGACGTCTGCGTATGCTCATGGGTTTGTGGGTGCACATTATCCGCAGAGGTGTTGATTCATCCGAACGAGATGTTTCTTTGTCTTTGATGCGAACGCATCCGTTGTTAATTGATGTATATGCCGCCAGTCAATGGGTTGTTGGCGACGGATTTGTATTTATCTAAGTAGATTGCCGTAGATGGCGCTCATAACGAGAATCTGGGCGATTTGGGTTGGTGGCAACGGTATAAAAGTCTGAATCAATGCGTAGCCTACAGTGCATCAATGAGTGACTTAATCTGATAAATCCGAGAAGAATTCTGTCGGTAGACTGGAGTCGTATTACCGTACAGCTTCATGAGAATTTCAAAGGCGCTACAATAGAACTTATAGACTATTTGGAACCGCTCATGGTAAAAGACAAAAGTCATAAGTCCGCAGTAACACCAGTTGCAGATGGCAGCGTCAAACAGCGTGGTGGCTCTCAGCAAATAAGCTCAACGAGTGATGTTGATGCGTTTCTCGATGCTGTACAGAATACGCCACCGGCAATAACGGGTGAACGTGGTCGGTTGGTGTTTGCATTGGATGCTACTGCCAGTCGTCAGTCAACCTGGGACCGTGCTATGTCATTACAGACTAATATGTTTAGCCAAACGCGAGGTATCGGTGCTCTAGACCTACAACTGGTTTACTACCGAGGTTTCGACGAGTGCAGAGCGTCGCGGTGGCTGAATAACGCAGATCAGGTCATTACACTAATGCGCAAAGTCAATTGTCAGGCAGGTCGAACTCAGATTGAACGGGTGCTCAAGCACGGTCTGGCTGAATGCCGTAAACAGGCGGTTCAAGCGTTGGTGTTTGTCGGTGATTGCATTGAAGAAGACGTGGATACCCTGGGCAATCTGGCAGGGCAGGCGCGGCTGTTGGCAATGCCCATCTTCATATTTCAGGAAGGGCACCAACCTCAAGCCAGTCAGGCATTTGCACAGATCGCCACGTTGTCGGGCGGTGCACACTGCCGCTTTGACGAATCATCCGCTCATCAGCTCGGTGAGTTACTTAATGCCGTGGCTGTCTATGCAGCCGGCGGTCGTAAGGCATTGCAACGGTTAGGGCACAGTGGTTCTCGCCAGGCTACGGCATTGTTAGAGCAACTATCTTAACACCGCTAATACAGTTGAAACCACTAGTACCGTTGACACCGCTAATACCGTTAACGTTGGCCTAAAACTAAACCAGCAGATTGTCTACTCTCATTCTACTGAGGGTATAACCCGTTTGTGCTGTACGCAGCGCGTTGATACGCACGTATATAGTCTATGTCGAATTGTATCGGGAACGATCCTCCCGCTATGTCAGGGGTCGGCGCCCAGGCACTGCCTGCCACTAGGTAGGTCACAATATTCATGCCCTGACGTGACACTTGAGGACCACTAAGACGTTTAATTTCCTTGCCATCGATGTACCAGATAACCAGCTGCGGTTCCCACAATACCCCATAGGTGTGGAATTCATCGCTATACAGTGATCCATCAGGGTTCTTAAAATTCATCGTAGGTGAGGAACGGACCTCGCCGGTATTGACGTCGGTGAAATGATACGTTTGAAATGCGTCTTCACTGCCGAACGGATTCTCGCCCAAGTACTCAACAATATCAATTTCTGGTGCGTGTCGATTGACACCGGTACCTGGAAAACGATGGTACAAGTAAAAACTGGATAGTGCACCGGAGGTGCCGCTGGTTTTCATGCGCGCCTCAACGTAGCCGTAGGTCATTCTGAACTTATCATGAGTGGACAGAGCGCCTGAAAGAAATGCGCAACGATCTTTGCCAAATGGGTCGTCAGCACTACATTCACTGGGTAACTTGGATTCCAATTCAGTAGGCGTTGGAATCGCTTCAATGGTCAGTATCGAATTGGACAATTTGAATGGATTGTAACCAAAGTCTGGCGATGTCTGTACCGGTACAAAGTACTGTTGCTCACCGTTGATAATTTCGTTATCACCCCAGACCAGTGAGGTATTCCAAAGCCTCTCATCAATCTGATCGCCATTAAAATCCTCGGCAAAGACCATCTGGAATTTATCCATGAAGTAGGCGGTATTACTCAGATCGTGCGTCTGAGCGAATCTGCTTTCGTCAAGGTAGAAGTCTTCGTACAGCGGAACGGGTGCACCTTGCGTTGCGTGGTAATGGATAGTAATGGGGTTGGAAGGTGCGGACTCCAATCCGTCATTATCAATGGCCGTCACCTCGTAGCTGAAAATGTCACCTGGTTTTGGACCGTTGGCTGCACACTGGTGCAATCGATCAGAAAAACGGGTGTAG
This sequence comes from uncultured Granulosicoccus sp., assembly GCA_938003775.1. GTDB lineage: Bacteria > Pseudomonadota > Gammaproteobacteria > Granulosicoccales > Granulosicoccaceae > Granulosicoccus. Next base: position 10,045 of record CALKXZ010000344.1, read on the forward strand.
TTACAGTCTATGAACGAAGTTGTATTCCAATACTTATTAATCTCTTGCTGCGAACCGCTGGCCGGGTCGTTCTGGTCGCGGGCGACTGTGTAGACATGTCCATCACTGCGTTTGATCCGATAAGCCACCACTTCCCCGTCATCATTGGCAGGCGCCCAACTGAATTCTGCCCAGTCATTTGATATCAAATCAATGCGTAGATTTTTTGGCTGTGTCGGTGCGCCCCCCCTGCTAGCGGGTTCGTCATCGTTATCTAATAATGATCCGAACGGGTCCGCTGGCGATGGCCCTGGGATGGGTGCTGCCAGAAGATCCACAGGTGGAATAGTTGGTTCTGGCAGATTGCCAAAATCCGGTGCTGGTGGTGTGTTCCTGTCTGGGGTATCTGCTGACGGATCTGTCGTCGCTGGGCTGCTGGGAATATCGTTGGCTGGCGCAACAGGCTCGTTGCTGCTAGATGAGCAGGCAGCTAGGCTTGCTACAGCAATGAACAGAGCAGTTCGTCGAAAAATAGGGGTCATGCGCAAATCCAGCCGTTAACGCCATTGAATGTGATCTGTCAATATTAATCAGCCAAGGATCGAGAACGGTGGAACTGCGTCGAAAGTTCGTCGTGATCCAGCCCACAGATCGCTTAGATCGTATCGCTCTGGTAGAATTGCCCGCGGCTGCGGATGCCCTCACTAATTACGTACCGAGCAACTCACTTGATACGTGCTTATCCTGGACTATCCGGGATTTCTCACTATGAGTCTGGACACCACTGTTCGGGTTAAGACTCTACGAACAACTGGATTATTTATGAGTGTTAAGACTGCTGGTGGACTGACTATTGCCCAACCGCTCTACGATTTTATTGTTAACGAAGCATTGCCCGGTTCGGGTATTGAGGCAGACTCACTGTTTGCGTCTCTGGCTGCGATTATTGCTGAGCTTGCACCACAGAATCAGGCGATGCTGAACAAGCGTGATGCCATCCAAACGCAAATTGATGACTGGCACAAAGCAAACCCTGGACCCATAGATGCGGGCAAGTACAAACAGTTCTTAATTGATATTGATTATCTGTTAACACCGGTTGATGATTTCAGCGTTAACGTCACGGGCGTTGATGAAGAGATTGCCAACGTTGCTGGTCCACAGTTGGTAGTGCCCGTTAACAATGCGCGTTATGCGCTCAATGCAGCCAATGCTCGGTGGGGTAGTTTGTACGATGCCTTGTATGGCACTGATGCGATCAGTGAAGCAGATGGTGCGCAGCGTGCCGGCGGTTACAACCCGGTTCGTGGTCAGCGTGTTGTTGCGTTTGCCAACACACTGCTGGACGAATCTGCGCCGTTGGCGCAGGGTAGTTACGCTGACGTAAAACGCTATGCGATCATTAATGGTGCTCTGCAGGTCACTCTAGTTTCCGGTAGTGAGGTGGGGTTGAAAGACCCAAGCCAGTGTGTTGGGCACACGGGTGATGCGAACACGCCGAACTCTATATTGCTCAGTAACCATGGCTTGCACTTGGAAATTGTTATTGACAGTAGCAGTCCAGTCGGACAAGCCAGCGCAGCCGGTGTTAGTGATGTGATAATGGAATCTGCACTGAGTACGATTCAAGATTGCGAAGATTCAGTGGCAGCTGTGGATGCGCAAGACAAGGCATTGGTGTACCGAAACTGGCTGGGCCTGATGAAGGGCGATCTGCAAGAGCATATGCACAAGGGCGGTAAAGATATCGTGCGTAAACTGAACCCTGATCGCCAGTACACCGACCTTCAGGGAAATGCCTTTACCCTGCCGGGTCGAAGTCTGTTATTGGTGCGCAATGTCGGATCACATATGATGACAGACGCTGTGCTTGACGCTGATGGCAACCGCGTACCAGAAACCTATGTAGATGCCGTGGTCACAAGCCTGGCGGCTTTACACGACCTGAGTAAGCCTGCCACAGCGGCACGTAATTCACGTGCTGGTAGTGTTTATATTGTAAAACCCAAGCAACACGGCCCCGAGGAAGTTGCCTTGTCCGTTACCTTGTTTGGCTTGGTTGAGAAGGCGCTTGGCATGCCACACAACACCTTGAAAATCGGCATCATGGACGAGGAACGCCGAACCACCATCAACCTGAAAAACTGTATAGAAGCGGCGCGAGAGCGCGTCATTTTTATTAATACCGGTTTTCTGGATCGGACTGGTGACGAAATGCATACCAGCATGCATGCAGGCGTTATGGTGCCCAAGGGCGAGATGAAAAATGCTGCCTGGCTCATGGCCTATGAAGATAACAACGTTGATGTGGGCTTGGCCTGTGGCCTACAGGGAAACGGTCAGATCGGTAAAGGTATGTGGGCCATTCCAGACCAGATGGCCGACATGATTGCCGCCAAGCAGGCTCACCCAGAGGCAGGTGCTAATTGTGCTTGGGTACCCTCACCAACGGCTGCCACCTTGCATGCCATGCATTACCATAAGGTCAATGTGCACGCAGTGCAAAAGCAACTGATGAGCCGACAGAAAGCCACCGTTGAGCAAATTCTGACAGTACCGCTCAGTGAGCCAGGCCGTAATTATTCTGCTGAAGCCATTCAGCATGAGTTGGATAACAACGCGCAGAGCATTCTAGGGTACGTTGTTCGTTGGGTAAATCAGGGTGTCGGCTGTTCCAAGGTGCCGGACATTAACAATGTTGGCCTGATGGAGGATCGCGCGACGTTGCGGATCTCCAGTCAGTTCCTGGCCAATTGGCTACAACATGAGATCATTGACGAATCACAGGTGCGCGATGCCATGGAGCGTATGGCCCTGGTGGTTGATCAGCAGAATGCAACAGATCCTGACTATTCACCGATGGCGCCGTCATTTGATGACGATATTGCGTTTCAGGCAGCGTTGGATCTGGTGCTAAAGGGGCGTGAGCAGGCAAACGGTTATACTGAGTTTGTGCTGACCGAACGTCGTCGACAAGTTAAGGCTGCATCTGCCTGATTGCTGATAGTATTCAATAAGCATGAACCGTCGAAATTGCCGTTGCAATCAATCGGCAATTTCGCGGTTTCGTGGAATTTTTCAACGATTTGACGGTCAACCGTCTAGTCTGGAATCTTCAGTCAACTCAACTAATAGGGGGAAACCCGTGAAAAAATCGGTATTCATTACTCTTGGTGTCATTGCCGCCAGTACGTTGGTGGCCAACTGCAGCACGATAACCGCCCCTTTCAGGGACGCCGACCCCCGATGGGCGGATTTCAAAACATGGACGAAGGTTACGGAGTTGGAGCCAAGCACCGGTAACCCCACAGGATTTCTGGGCGGGGTGCATCAAGGTGATGAAGGCTACCGTGATGTCTACGTCAATGATATCGCCAAAGAAGTGCTGCTCGGTGGCGCACCGTACAACTATCCTGCTGGCTCCGTCATCGTGAAAGAGCAATTTGCCAGCAAGGCAGACTGGGAAGCAGGCCGTAAACCTGGACACACCATTAGCGTTAAAGCCACGGCCAGTGATGAATTGTCCAAGGATAACTGGGTGTGGGCAGACAGCTACAAGGGTTCTGCCGGTGAGAGTGCGTTTTGTTCAGGTTGTCATTCCATCGCCGCTAAGGATGACTTCGTATTTACCCACGGAGACTTTCTGGCAAAAGAAGCTGCCAAGGCGAACTAGCGGATTAGATTAGGTGAGTCCAGTCAGCGTTACTCTGTGGCAATCCGCCACGGAGTCGCGCTAAGCACCTGTCCAGTTTTAGCGAATCTATCTGTCCTCGGCCTGTTTGACTTGCACTAAAACATTTGCATTTGCGCATCAGTGATAGCTGAAAAGCGACTGTCCAGAAATTGCAGGATTCCATCAGCGGCAGGTGCCAGCTGCTTATCCATGTAATGTTCATAATCAGGCGCTGATGGCATATTCTCAACAGGCTCAGGTCCATTGCGCGTGATCACATAACGGACAAAACGCCCGCTCTTGGGCAGTTTTCGAGCAGCCTGAATATGCGGCGGTACATTACGTTGGTAGTCGTCCAAGTTTCGCCTGATACGCTTGCGGTAAACCAATTGTTCATCCAATTCTCCGGCCAGTAGACGCTCGGCAGTCTGGCGCACATAGCATTCGAACGGTAAGTTCAGAAAAACCCGTCTGAACAGCTCCTTCTGAAAATTTCTCGCCAGTGGTGTCCAATCTGTACGTGCAGCCTCAAGCCCCTTAACAACAAGCCGCGGCTCTTGGGGATTTTCGGTGCGGATCAGTCCTGCATAACGCTTTTTACTCCCAGTTGGCATACCACGTACGGTCGGCATGAAAAAACGCGTGTAGTGCGTTTCGTATTCAACTTCCAAGTGTGAACTGATTGCGTAGCGTTCATTGAGTTCTGCAGACCACCAGCTGTTCAAGCCCTGCATAAGTGACTGACCAATACGGTCACACTCGTCGGTAAGGGTTTGGTCGCTAAGCAACACGAATACAGAATCTGTATCGCCGTAGATAACTTGGTAACCCTGCTGTTCAATCCAGTCTCGAGATGCGGTGATGATTTCATGCCCACGACGCGTGATACTGGATGCCAGTTGTTGGCTATAGAACCGACAACCGCTGGTGCCCAATACACCGTAAAAGGAATTCATGATGATTTTGATTGCTTGGGATAACGGTGCGTTATTGGTTAGCTTAGCCTCATCGCGCGCAGCCCATAATTCTTCAATAAGCCCCGGTAGTATGTGCTGCTGACGTGAAAACTGCGCATCAACAAAACCGGGTAGCGGATTATTTCCGGGTGCTGCAAGACCCATGGGATCAATAAAAAACGTACGAATAATACTCGGATACAGGCTCTTAAAATCCAGTACCAACACGTTGTGAAACAACCCTGGCACCGAATCCATGACGTAGCCACCGGGGCTGCCCGGTGCATCATTTTGGCTATTGACATCGGGTGCAACAAAACCTGCTCGGTGCAATCGCGGTAAGTACAGGTTGTCGAATGCGGCAACTGATCCCCCCAAACGATCCAGTGCCAGGCCCGTTAAGTTGGCCCGTTGCATGGCGAACGATAACAAGTCTGCTTTGATGAAAATTTCATTAACTAAGGTGCAGTCGCGAATGTTGTAATCAGCCAGTCGCGGTTTGTCATCTCGGAACAAGCGGTTGATCTCGGCAACCTTGTCCTGCTCCGAACTTATCAGTTTGCCCACCCCCAGCAATTCGTGAGACACGTTGTCCAATGAAAAACTATCAAATGTCCAAAAACCTGCTTTGAGTAGATCGATACCATCGAACACCGCGCGCCCGGGTACTCTGGCTATTCGCGGTGAACCGGGATTACCCGGTTGCAACACGGCTGCCGTTTCGCCGCCCCGACCGAGTTTGAATCGAATACCCAGTGCACGGCATTTCTTGTCCAGAAAATTAAGATCAAAATTAACCACCGCCCAGCCGATTAGCGCATCCGGGTCTATTTGATCGATCCAGTCGAAAAAACTATTCAGCAGATCTGTCTCGTTGTGTCGATAAATCAACGTATAACCGTCGCGGTGGTCCGTGGGTGCGTTGCCTTTCATGAACACCACTGCATTGGTTTGTTCTGATGCATCCGGCTGCATTAGAGCCGCGGCAATGGAATACAGTGCGCTGCTGCTGCCACGAGTTTCTATATCAATCGCCACGGTGCGCAGTGTGGGTTGGTAGCTACCGGGTTGCAAATGGGGTTGACGTACTTGTCGATAGGTACCTTTTGATTCCACCAACCCATCAATACGCATCGGAGCACGGATAAACCGTTCCATTAAATAGCGCTCTACCGGCTTGATATCCGACTCGCACAGCGGTAGCTGAGCCTGACGTAACTGCTGTAAATCCCGTTGTTGCCTAAAATACAGTGCGTCAACGGATGAGCCGTGTAATAGGGTGAGTTCCAGTGGTTTACGCGTTGCGCCTTGCGGCAACGTCACTGGGTGTTGCCTTTCGATGAAGCAGACTGCTTGCTGGCCAGGTATCACCAAGTGCACAGGACCTTGCTCACTGGTTGCCCACAGAGACAGCTCAATCCCGTGCGGCGTATCTCGCCAGTGGCGGGTCAGCAGATAGGCATCAAGGCTCATAATGCGCAGTGTACTGGATCTAATCGGCGCATCCTACGTCAAGCTGCTATCAGCTGGTTGCATACCAGAGGTTGCGGGTCGTGTACCATTCACCCGGTAAACAGGCATAACGTTCAACACGAATAGGATACACATGCTCCGATACCTTCCCGGCATCGTGATGGTTCAGGTCATGACACTGGCGCTATTCTGGGTTAATCGGGAGGCAAGCGCACAGGATTTGCTGTTGCGCGCAGGCTTACCGGCTCTGATTATTGCGCTGGTCACGGCCCTGTGGCTATCAACTATCGGCCGAATGGCTGCAGAGCAGCGACGCGCCAAACTGATTGAAAAGCACGCCGAGGAGCGTGAACGGCTGAACCGGCAGATTGAACGCACTCGCTCAGATGTGCTGCAACGGGCCAGTGCCGACCAAGCCAAACTGCTGGAGCGGGCACATACTGAACGTGAACGATTGGTAGAGAAAACCCATCGACAACTGATCCAGCGAGAACGCAGTATTAGCCGTCGCGCAAACGTGAAAGTTGGGTTGGCGTTCATGACAGTTACCGGGCTGGGTGTCGTGATGCTAGTAACCGAGCTGTTGATGCTCGGGTTACTGACCATCACCACAGCCGGCGGAGCTATGGGTGGGTATATGCTGCGCTGGCGTCAGAATCGTCAGGCGATGGATAGGCTCTCTGTACAGGCTGATGCCAGTGTGGTTAATGAGCCCGCCTTGCAGCATGACAATGAAAACATACCCATACAGTCAGAAAATGCGCTGTCGCCTAGACGCAAAGCCTTGCCGGTTATTGAATTGGACGCGGTTGTCCGATCTGCAGGCCCAGAGACTGATAACAATCAGAGCTAACGCTTTTGGTTTGGGTCGCTGAACTAGCGGCACCTAGTCCTAGTCTTGCAAATGACTCACCAGCGGCTTTTTATTACCGCGTTTATCCGTTCGCAATGGCTGCTGTCGACTCACGGACAATCAATTGCGTTGGAATAATTCGATCCGGTAACTGAGCCATATTCTTGAGCGTTACCTTATCAATCAGGGTGTCTGCTGCTACCTGACCTATGCGCCTGGCGGGCAGCCTAACCGTCGTTAGTGGTGGCTCAATGGCTGATGAACCCTTGAAGTCGCCAATACCGACCACCGACACATCAGCCGGTACACGAATGCCCAGGCGTGATGCCGCGTGTATGACACCATGCGCGATAATGTCATTGCCACAAATGAACGCACTGGGTGCATTGCGTTGAAGCATGTCCATCGCGACTGCTTTCGCTTGCGCTGTATCGTAAGGGCAACGTCGGTCCCAGTATTCAGGTACTTGAATTTTTGCCACTGCCAGAGTGCTGATCACACCGGCTTTTCTATCGCGGGCGCGATCGTTGAATTGCGTATCCGGAAACAATAGGGCGATGCGATGATGGCCGAGGTTTATCAGGTGTTGAGTGACGTCAATAGCGCCTTGACGGTTATCAGTTCCGATGCTGGGAATTCCACTGACACCCTCCGCATTCCACAGTGACACCACCGGTATTCTGCGTACTCTAAGCATTTCCAATGCGGCGACTGAATGATCGCGGCCCACCAACGCTATGGCGTCGATACGTCGCTCAAGCAATGAACGCACAATGCCCACCTCTCGCTCCAGGTCATAGTTGTGACTGGCAATGAGCATGGTGCGATCGTGTAGGTGAAGTTGTGATGAAAATGCTTCGATCAGTTCGGAGAAGATAGCGTGATCGATGGTGGGCACAATCAATCCAATGGTGCCGCTCATCTTGCCGTGCAATGCACCAGCAACGCGATCACGTATGTATCCCAGTTCTCGGGCGGCGAGTTCGATACGGCGCCGTGTTGTGGGTTTCACAACGTTCGGGTTGTTGAAATAGCGTGATACTGTTGCACCGGAAACCCCGGCTCGAAGTGCCACATCCAGAATGCCAGGCGCGCCTTTGCGTGATCGGGGTCGTTTCAACCGCTGTTCAAGCTGGTTGAGTTTGGAATCTTGCATGTGTCTGCTGCAATCGGGTACTTGATGTATTTTCTGCGGATTCAACAAAAATGTAAACGTTTGCATTTTTATTTTCATCCAGTAAGGTGGGCGTCCTGATTAGGTTAAAAGGCGTGCAATGGAATTTTTGCAGTATTTTGGTGGGGTGTTCGAACCCGTCTCTTTTCTGCTGTTGCTCGGTGGCACGGTTGGCGGGTTGATATTAGGAGCAACCCCTGGATTGTCACCGACGATGGCGGTGGCTCTGCTGATACCTTTTACATTCCAGCTTGAAGCCACCCAAGGTTTGATATTACTGGGTGCGGCCTACACCTCGACGGTGGCAGGAGGGGCCGTCAGTGCTATCCTATTAAAAATCCCCGGTGCCCCTGCCAACATTGCCACTGCGTTGGATGGCAATGAGATGGCCAAGCAGGGACGCGCAACCGAGGCCCTGCATGTCTCGTTTCTGGCCTCTGGAGTGGGTGGTATCGTTGGCGTACTGCTGCTGATTTTCCTGACACCGGTACTGGCTCGCTGGGCTCTGGCTTTTGGACCATCGCATTTGTTCTGGATGGCCATTCTGGGTGTTACCGTTATCGGCTCGCTGGACTCACGCTCTTTCGTCAAGGGATTGTTATCCGGCTGTCTCGGATTATGGTTATCCATGATCGGCTATGACGATATTCAAGGTGCACAGCGTTTCATATTTCACGATTCGCTCACCGGTGGTGTCAATATCATTACTGCGTTAATCGGTATATTCGCGATACCTCAAGTTATCGAGATGCTCGCCAAAGGTCGTCGCGAGCATCGCATCTCTCAGGTTGCCATTGGTAAACAATCACTGTTCATGTCATTGCGAGTGCTGCTGCGCAAAAGCAAGGCGTTATCAATCGGCACGCTGGTTGGTTCAGTCATTGGGCTCATTCCAGGTGTCGGTGGGCAGATAGCAGGGTTGCTGGCCTACGACCAAACGCGTAAGTTTTCAAAAGACAGTGATAGTTTTGGCAAGGGTAACCCTGCTGGTGTGATTGCCGCTGAGTCCGCCAACAATGCCATGGTGGGGCCGTCACTCGTACCCTTATTGACCTTATCGATTCCCGGCAGCCCGACAGCTGCGGTATTGCTGGGTGGGTTGCTGATTCACGGCATCTTTCCAGGCTCTGATTTATTTGACAATTACCCCGAAGTTGCCTGGACGTTTATTAACTCCATGTTGATAGGTCAAATTCTGATGGTGATCTTTGGTATTGCGGTGGCCAGTTACGCTGCACGCGTGGCCCATGTACCGCCACCTGTTATGGCGGCAGCAGTGCTTGTACTGGCATTGTTCGGGTCATACTCTGTGCAACAATCAATGGGTGATGTGTACGTCATGTTGGCGCTGGGTATCAGTATGTACTTATTAGAAAAAGTGGGCTTCTCTGCAGCTCCGTTGGTATTGGGCCTTATTCTGGGTCCTATTGCTGAAGCCAATTTTATCCAGGGCAGCATGATCGCCAATGCAATGGATGGTCCGGTAGCGTATTTTCTGAGCGGTACACTGAATTTGTTTCTGCTGACGTTGGTGCTAGCCTCGATTGCCTGGAGTTTCTACAGTTCGTATCGGGAAAACAATCGCTCAGGTGCGAAGTCATGAACCCGATTGTCGATGAACAGAGCGCACGCTCTCCTGTGCCAAGAATGCAACATTTGGTACCGGCGTCTATCATATTGCTGCTAGCGGTTACCGTTGCATGGCTGAGCTTCACCCGCGAACCCAGTGATGCGTTTCTGTTTCCACGACTCATCGGTAGCGTCATGTTATTGCTGGCTGTTTGGAATTTTCTGCGAGCCAGTTTTGGTTTAGCTAAAGTGGGTGATGGCTTGTCACTGACGACCGTTGGTCGCATTGCCCCGGGTTTGGTGGTGATGCTGGTGTTGGTGTACGTGGCTGCCAAGGCACTGGGATTTTATGTTGCCTCATTTGCCGCCTTTCTGTGTGTGTACAGCTTGTATGATCCGGCCTCACATACAAAGCCGCGATCATGGATCAAGCGAATTGTTATCAGCATTGTGTTCATGGCTGTTGTCTATGCGTTGTTTACCCTGTTGTTAAAAGTCCAAACACCACGTGGTCGTTTTTTCTAACCACGATAAAACCACTTGTTAGGAGAGATTAGATTAATGAATAAACACTTTTTATCGGTAGCCCTACTGGCTGCATCGTCCCTGTTGGGTTCTGCTGCAAGTCAGGCAGAGGGATTCCCCGATCGACCCATTTCTATGATGGTGTCCTACGGTGCCGGTGGCGCGACAGATTTTCAGGCGCGCATCGTTACTATGATGGCGGCGAAAGAGGATTATCTGGGTCAACCCATGGTCATTATCAATAAGCCTGGTGCTGGCGGGCGGGTTGGTTGGAATTGGTTCGCCAGCGAGGCAGATAACGACGGATACACGCTGGGCGCTTACAATATCCCGCATTTTATCGCGCAGTCTATTGAGGGCGGTGTGAAGTATAGCGCTGAATCGTTTGAACCTATTGCTAACTGGGGTGCAGACC
>CALKXZ010000345.1 GCA_938003775.1 uncultured Granulosicoccus sp.
GATTAAATAGCGAACAGTTGGCGTGGCCGATGCACCGGTAATGGCCAGATTGAAGAGTTCGCGTTGTGGCACCTCAATGGCGCCCGAATCATTGTGGTTGTAAAGCCACGAAATTCGAATGAAGCACCATTCAAGAAAAAACTGAGCTGCAAGCGTTGTAATGGCCAGATACAAACCCTTGATACGCAAGCTTGGTAGACCAAACAGAATCCCAACCAGTGCTGAGAAAACACCGGATACCAGAATCAGTAGCAAAATATTGATATCAGGGAAAATCGTTGCCAGCTTGTAGCAGGCATAGGCTCCTACACCCATGAATGCGCCTGTTCCCAACGATAACTGTCCAGCATAGCCTGTGAGTATGTTCAAGCCAATGGCGGCCAGTGAAAATACCAGGAAAGGGATCATGATGGATCCGATAAAAAAATCGGTAGCCAACCAAGGAATGCCGACAAATGCGATGATCAGTATCAGCGCAAGACCGACACGATCCTGCATGATAGGTAACAACGACTGATCAGCCGCATAGCTTGTTTTGAACTGCCCGGCCTCACGATAAAACATGAGCAAATCCTACGAACTGGCTAAGGGATTGTCTGTGACGAAGAATGTAAGGTCTAGACACGTTCAATAATCCTCTCGCCAAACAAGCCCTGTGGACGAAACAACAGGAATATCAGGGCCAGCACATAGGCAAACCAAGCTTCAACACCGCTACCAAATAACGCTCCCCAATACACTTCGAACAACTTCTCGCCCACACCAATGAGCAGCCCACCCACAATAGCACCGGGTATTGAGGTAAAGCCGCCCAGTATTAACACGGCCAACGCTTTGAGCGCGATAATTTCAAGTGCAAAAGAAACTTCGGAACGTGCCCCCCACATGATGCCGGTTACCAGTGCGACGATACCCGAAGCAAACCACACGATAGCCCAGATCTGGTGCAGTGAAATACCCACCGATAATGCGGCCTGGTGATCATCAGCCACTGCTCGCAGTGCCCGACCGATCCGTGTTTTTGAAAAAAACACAGCCAGCGCCATGACCATGATCACAGCGATCACAGCAGCAGCAATATCGATATGCTGGAAAATAACGATTCCGCCAAAAACTTCCCAGTCCGATGAGCCAGTCGGCAACCCCAGCTGCTCGGTAATCATGGGCTTGGGTTCACCACCAAATATCAGTTCGCCAACACCCTTAATCACCAGGGTCAGACCGATAGTGGCCATTAACAAGATGGCATCATGTTGATTCACTAACTTGCGCAACACAAACCGTTCAATACTGATAGCCAGCAACCCCATGATGCCTAATGCCATCAACACAGCCAACCAGGCAGGTACACCCATGGCATGCAGACTAACCAGCGCCAGCGCGGCAAACACTACCATGATGCCTTGCGCAAAATTGAACACTCCAGAGGCTTTGTAAATCAGGACAAAACCCAGGGCAATCAGAGAGTACAGCACACCAGCAACAAAGCCCTCCCAAATAACCTGTAACAAGAAGTCTGGATAAGCGCCCATTTCAATAAAGGGTGCAATTAGGATGGAAAACAACAGTTCCATCAATGTGCCACTCCCAGATAGGCGTCTATCACTTCTTGGCTTGACTGGATTGCATCCGGTGTACCGTCGGCGATTTTTTTACCATAGTCGAGGACAACAACCCGGTCTGCCAGATCCATGACCACACCCATATCATGCTCGATCAAAGCAATGGTGGTCCCGAATTCTGTGTTCAAATCAATGATAAACCGGCTCATGTCCTCTTTCTCCTCCAGATTCATACCGGCCATAGGTTCATCCAGCAGTAACAACTCAGGCTCCATAGCCATGGCACGCCCGAGCTCAACACGCTTCTGTAGTCCATAGGGCAACTTGCCAACCGGTTGCTTTCTGATATGAGCAATCTCGAGAAAATCGATGATCTCCTCAACCCGCCTGCGGTGGCGGATTTCCTCATTGCGTGCAGGTCCGATATGTAAAACCTGCCAGATAAAACCACGGTGCATTTTTAAGGAACGGCCAGACATGATGTTATCCAGCGTGCTCATTCCCTTAAACAACGCAACATTTTGAAAGGTGCGTGCAATGCCGGATGCAGCTGCCTGGTAAGGCTTCATACGCCGCCGTGTTTTGCCACGAAAGGTAATGACACCTTCCTGTGGATGATAGAAGCCGTTTATCACGTTGAGCATGGAGGTTTTGCCCGCACCATTGGGACCGATAATGGCACGAACCTCGCCCTTCATGATGTCAAACGAGATATCAGTAATGGCCTTGACGCCGCCAAACGACAAGGACACATTGTCAGCGCTCAGCAGCTTCTCGGTAAAACCAACCGTTGACATCAAGATGCCATCTTCAGGGTGGGCGTTTCGTCGAGCGTGCGAATAGACACGGTCGCATCGATAGTGCCGCTTCTGCCATCCTCGAAGACGACCGTTGTGGACACATATTGCGAGTCTTTATCCGAATACAATGCATCAATCAGTGGCTCGTAACGTTCGTTAATAAATTTACGCCGCACCTTCTGGGTTCGAGTCAGTTCTCCATCATCAGCATCCAGCTCTTTGTGCAATACCAGGAACCGCCGAATACATGCCCCTGCTACTCTAGGTTCGGATGCTAAATCGATATTGACCTGTTTAATATGCTGCTCAATCATGTCATAGACCAGCGGATGGTCAGCTAACTCTTGGTAGGAGCCGTAAATAATATTATTTCGCTCAGCCCAGTTGGACACCGCTGTCAGATCAATATTGATAAAGGCCGTTACAAAATCACGCTGATCACCGAAAGCGACGACCTCCTTAATAGTTGGAAAAAATTTCAACTTGTTTTCTATGTATTTCGGTGGAAAAAGACCACCGTGGTTAAGTTTGCCGACATCTTTGGCGCGATCGATAATACGTAAATGGCCCTTGTCATCAATGAAACCGGCATCACCGGTATACACCCATCCGTCGGGTGTCTTGGTCGATGCAGTGGCCTCGTCGTTCTGGTAATAGCCCAGGAACACGCCAGGTGATCGATACAACACCTCGCCATTGTCATCAATACGCAGTTCAACATCCGGTGACGGCGTGCCTACCGTGTCCGCATCTATTTGCCCGTCGGGTTGTGCCGTTATGTAGACACTGGCCTCAGTCTGGCCATACAGTTGTTTCAGGTTTATTCCTAACGAGCGATAGAACCGAAAAATATCTGGGCCGATAGCCTCGCCCGCTGTATACGCGACTCGTACCTTAGACATACCAAGCCGGTTCTTTAACGGTCCATAGACACACAGATCACCTATGGCGTAGTGCAGCCTGGACCATAAAGGTACCGGGTCACCATTGAGAATTGATTCACCGTGTGTTTTTGCCACAGCAATGAAGTGATCAAACATCGCTCGCTTAATACGGCTTGCATCTTCCATTGCCACCGTAATAGTGGTCAGTAGCGTTTCGAATACACGCGGTGGTGCAAAGAAATAGGTCGGCGCGATTTCTCTGCGATCTGCCGTAATCGTGTCAAGACTCTCGGGGCAACAGACACAGTACCCAGCGGTTAGCGACTGACCATAGCTGAATACATGATCGCCGACCCACGCCAGCGGCAAGTACGCAATGGTTTCCTCGTGGACATCCAGGTTGTCAAAAGCGTTGGCATTGATAGAGGTAATGATCAGATTGTTGTGCGACAACATCACCCCTTTGGGTCGACCCGTGGTGCCGGACGTATACAACATGACACACAGATCATCACTGATCAGCTTGTCTATACCCATACGCCATTGAACCGCTTGATTTGAATCACGACCCAACGCCTGCAGACCAAGCTGCTGAACCTGATCGATGGCGATAATCATGTCTTGATCATAATCGCGCAGACCGCGCGATTCATCGTAGAGCAGTTTTTTCAAGTGTGGTAGCTGCTGTTGTACAGACAGTACCTTGTCTACCTGTTCTTGATCCTGACAGATCGCAAAGCGCACACCGGCATGCTCCAAGACGTACACCATCTCATCGGCGACTGCATCGGAATACATGGGCACAGGAATAGCACCAATGGACTGTATAGCTGAAAACGACCAGTACAGCTTGGGTCGGTTGGCACCAATAATGGCGACTTTATCACCCGGCTTGACACCCAGTTCCTTAAGGCCCAATGCAAAGCACTGGACTTCGTTGCACACGCTAGCCCACGTCCATTCACGCCAAATGCCCAGGTCCTTGTGCCGCATGGCAACACGATCAGCATACTGCTCAGCGTTCCTGATCAGGTAATGCGGAAGACTGGGCAGTGTTTGCATAGCGTTCAGCCAATCGTGGTTTCGGGCAACAATACAGCACGGACACCACCAATGTAAGGTTGCAATATTTCCGGCACTTCAACGCTACCGTCTTCTTGCTGATAGTTTTCCAGGATAGCCACCAAAGTACGCCCGACCGCAAGGCCGGAACCATTGAGAGTGTGCAACAGTTCAGTTTTGCGTGTCTGCGGATCCCGATAACGTGCCTGCATACGACGCGCCTGGAAATCAGTACAGTTGCTGACCGATGAAATCTCGCGATACGTTTTCTGCGCTGGCAGCCACACTTCAAGATCATACGTCTTAGCAGCCGCAAACCCGATATCGCCACCACACAGTGATACAACCCGATACGGCAGCCCTAGTTTTTGCAGTATCGTTTCTGCATGAGCGGTCATCTGCTCCAGTGCGGCAAACGATTCATCCGGATGAACTATCTGAATCATCTCTACCTTTTCAAACTGGTGCTGCCGAATCAGCCCACGTGTATCCCGTCCGTAGGAGCCAGCCTCGGAACGAAAACACGGACTATGACAAGTAAAGCGTAACGGCAAATCAGCCGGTTCAAGAATCTGGTTGCGCACGGTGTTGGTTACCGGCACCTCTGAGGTAGGAATGAGGTAATAGTCACTGCCTTGTGCACCGGATTCGGCTTGGACAGTGGCATCGCCCCATACCAATCGAAACAGATCTTCTTCGAACTTGGGTAACTGACCTGTGCCGCGCAATGTATCGGCATTAACCACAAACGGTACGTTGATTTCCGTGTAACCGTGCTCGCGCGTGTGGGTATCGAGCATGAACTGCACCAGTGCTCGATGCAGCATCGCAAGCTCGCCGCGCATTACGCAAAAACGCGATCCGGTCAGTTTAGTGGCGGTTTCAAAATCAAGTGATGCTCTACGCGCGCCCAGATCGACGTGATCCTTGGGCTCATAGTTGAAGTCGCGAGGTTGGCCAACTTTACGCATCTCAACATTGTCATTTTCATCTCGTCCTGCCACCACGCTCTGGTCAACCAGGTTTGGCAGCGTCATCAAGATGTCATCAAGTGCACTCTGAACATCGGCCAGTTGTTGTTTGGCCTGCTCTAGATCATCACCCAGACGAGATGTCTCCGCCAACAAGGGCGCTATATCTTC
>CALKXZ010000346.1 GCA_938003775.1 uncultured Granulosicoccus sp.
TCTGGATGGGCCAGAGTCGTTTCACGTGGTTCTGGTTGATAACCATCGTACCGATATGCTTGCAGGTGAATTGAGGGACATGTTGCGTTGTTTTCGCTGCGGTGCCTGTCTTAATCATTGTCCGGTGTATGGATCTGTGGGCGGGCATGCCTATGGTTGGGTTTACCCTGGGCCAATGGGCTCAGTTGTGACCCCGGCAATGGTCGGGATCGAAAACGCTCCGGATCTGCCACATGCTTGTACCCTCAATGGGCGATGTGCTGAAGTTTGTCCCATGAGTATTCCGCTGCCGAGTCTGTTACGCAAGCATCGTCAGCAGACATTTCTCAGGTCCTTGCAATCACCGGGTGCACGCTATGGACTCAAACTGTGGTCTATGATTGCTCAGCGCCCGCGTCTATACCGGCGTTTGACTGGTTTGACTGTGTCAGTGATGTCTCGGCTGGGGCGCCGCGAAGGAAGTTTTAAACGATTTTTACTGGCAGGTGCCTGGACACAGGGACGCAACCTTCCAGCACCGCAAGCGCATAACACGTTCATGAATCTGTATCGCCAGCAAATGAGTCGATCAGGTGTTCCAACCGTTACTAAACTGCGTACAAACGACAACAAGCCAGGATCAGGCACGTGAGTAGTCGAGATGCTGTGCTGGCCCGCATTAGCGGTGCGCTGAACCGATCGCCGTCCGCTAAAGCGCCAAGTGTGGCTGACCAACCGAGCACAGTGAGCACGCGCTTACACGGCCATAAGCGGCACACTTTACCGGCCGTTGGATCGGATCTGATTCAGACAACGATCCACAACATGGAAGCGGTATTAATGAGCGTGGTACGTCTGCAGAGTCGTTCGGAATGTGTTGATGCAGTTGGCCAGTTTCTGGCATCACATCAGATTGATGCACAAACTCCGGGTTCGGTCAGCATCGCGCCTGCGCTGCGTGGCCTTAGTTGGCCACAGCACTATAGCAGTGGCCCAGCCACTGGATTGGAGCAAGTCAGTGTGACACCTTGCCTTGCTGCTGTGGCAGAGACCGGTAGCGTGGTGGTAGCAAGCTCTGCCACAACACCGGCAACCCTTGCCTTCCTCCCCGACATACACATTGTCTTGGTGCACGAATCGCAATTGGTCTGCCATGTGGAAGATGTCTTTACGCTGCTGCGTGAGTCATCGATATTACCCCGCGCTGTCAGTTTCATCACAGGCCCATCCAGAACAGCAGACATTGAACAGACGCTTGAAATTGGTGCGCACGGTCCGCGTCAAATGCACATATTGCTCATCTCAGACCCTCCATGATGTCATCGGCCAACGATAACGGCTCCATAACCAGTCAACAGCGGCGGTGGTTGAAACAGATCAAAGCGGTCTCTTTTGATCTTGATGATACCTTGTGGCATTGCGCACCGGCTATTGCCAATGCAGAACACGCGTTGTTTGACTGGCATCGTGTTTTCACACCGAAAATTACACAGGCTCATACGCCAGAATCGCTACAGAACTACCGTCATGACGTGCGCCGACGTCATCCAGAGCTGCAGGGGTGCGTGACCTCGTTGCGGTTGGCTGGGCTGCGTGCGTTGTTGCTCGAGTTTGGGTACCCAGAGCACCTGGCAGAGGAGGCGTTTGAGGTATTTTATCGATCGCGCAGTGAGGTACAGCTTTATGACGGTGCGCTGGATATGTTGAAGAAACTCGGCACTGAGTACCGTTTGGCGGCAATAACAAATGGCAATGCCGACTTGCAACAAATAGGCATTGCTCAGCATTTTGAACTTATTTACGCTGCGAATCTGACGCTTTTGCAAAAACCTGCTCCCGATATGTTTTTACACTGTCAGGCACAGATGGGCATTAGCCCGGATGAATTACTGCATATTGGTGATAATCCAGTGACAGATATTACCGGTGGACACAATGCTGGCGTGCAGACTCTGTGGTTCAACCCGTATAATGAAGATTGGCCCGACACGCTGATGGCTCCGCACTTCGAGGTGCGACAACTGTCAGAAATTGTCAATTTGTTGTGTTAACACATTTTTATCTGTCACAGATGATCATCCTGCGGCAGGCAGTTACCCCCCCCGGAGTCTTTTGCATTATGGGTCGAACGTTTTACGTCAATGGAGAATTCGTTGCTGAACAGAACGCCAAGATATCGGTTCTGGATCGAGGTTTCCTGTTTGCCGACGCAGTTTACGAAGTATCCACCGTTCTTAAGGGTAAGCTGATCGATAACAAAGCCCATTTAAGAAGGCTTGCTCGTTCGTTAGCCGAACTGTCCATGGCGCCACCGTACGCCGATGACGAAATCCTAGCAGCGCAAATGAAACTGTTAGAGATGAATGAGATTGATGAGGGGCTGCTTTATTTGCAAGTATCTCGTGGTGTCGCTGATCGTGATTTTGCCTATCCTGCTAATGCAAAATCATCTCTTGTTATGTTCACCCAAGAAAAATCCTTGCTGGACTCTCCCATGGCCAAACAAGGTATGCACATCATATCGATTCCCGATCAAAGGTGGAAGCGACGCGACATCAAAACAGTTGGACTACTGGCGCCCAGTATGGGAAAGCAAGCCGCCGTTGATGCGGGTGTGCACGATGCCTGGATGGTGGAGGATGGGCTGGTCACTGAAGGAACCTCGAACAACGCGTACATCGTGACGCACGATAAAAAAATTCAGACTCGGCATCTGGGTCATGAAATACTCAGTGGCATAACAAGAACAGCCGTATTGAAGTTTGCCAAGGCAGCCGGGTATACCGTGGTAGAGGAACCTTTTACGATTGAAGCTGCTCGGAAGGCTTCCGAGGCGTTTATTACCAGCGCGTCTTCATTTGTTATGCCTGTGGTAAATATTGATGGTGTGTCCCTAGGTGACGGCAATCCAGGGCCCGTTAGTCTGGAGCTGAGACAGATTTATATCGAAACGGCGTTACAACATCAAGACTTGTAGCGACTTCAAACGTAGATACTTGGATTGGAAGCCATGAAGGGTTTGTACAGATTCGATGCAATGTGGATAACAGTGGCACTGGTCATTGGGATCTGTTCTGCCTTAATTTCCTGCGGTTCTGGAGGATCAGATGGCCCGGTCGCCGATATTGATGATGACATTCGTTCTGATCAACCGATCCAATCGGTTGTGCCCACCTTACTTGGTGCGCGAGCTGAACTAGCGTTCAGGTTACCCGAGGATTCAAGTCTACGAGGCCGGTTCTACCAACCAGAGGGTGTCTCCGACGCTCAGGTCGTGTTGCGGTCTTTACCCGAACATGGTCGTTTAACCTTGCAGTCGGACAGTACTGTGTTCCTGTACGAGCCTGTTCCTGATTATTGGGGTGCCGATGAGTTTAGCTATCTGGCCGACAACGCAGTTGAGGTAACCGTCCGGTTAGTGGTAACACCGGTGAACGATGCACCGGTTCTGTCACAAGAAATAGCTCGAGTAGCTGAGCAGGGAAGGCTGTTTGTCACAACCATCAGTGCCACGGACAAGGATGGTGACGAACTGGTTTTCTCAGCCCGTGGATTACCTGAATGGTTATCGCTAGATTCTGGCTCAGGTGTACTGTCTGGCCTACCCACTCAAAGCGATGTGGGTATAACCGGTAATGTGTCTATTTCAGTGGTTGATCCTGCTGGTGCCAGCGATGAGTTGATTGATGTCCGCTTTGAGGTTTTGGATGTCAACGATGCCCCAACACTTAATCTTAGTCAGTTGCCACGCACGTTAAAGGCTCGTGAATCCATCACAGTACAAGTGTTTCCCGATGATGCAGACGGTGACTCAGTCAGCTTGGTAGTGGAAGAAAACTCTGTGGTTATAGGCAGTGCAAGTGGTGGCGCCATCACACTCACCGCCAGCGACGTCAATGACGTAACTGAGGTCAACATTGTTATTAGAGCAACTGATTTGCTGGGTCGTATTACTCGAAAAATCGTGCCGTTAACCGTCTACCCGCTGACGGATTCAGGTAAAGGACTAACACTGTCGGGTAGCAAGGAGGGCCGTGGAATACCGTTGGTGATTATGGGCGATGGCTACACCATCGATCAGCAGGATCTGTTTCGTGAGCATGTGGACAATGTGATCGATAATTTACGGTCAGATGCTGGCATTGCTCGGCATTTGGCAGCATTCAATATTCACATGATCAGCACGGTCTCTTTAGATTCCGGCGCTGATGACAACGAGCAGACGGACAGTAGAAATACAGCGTTTGACAGCGTGTATAACTGTCGCTCTATCGCGCGGCTGATCTGCGCCAACACGCTGGCCTTACTGCAGAGCGCCTTGTCTGAGTACGGCGATACCGACCAGATTATTCTGTTGGTGAACGATCGTCGCTACGGTGGTAGTGGAAACAGTGGGAGCAGAACCGCTATAACGTCGGCGTATTCACCGCAGATAGCATTGCATGAGCTCGGTCATAGTGTGGCAAATCTGGCCGATGAATATGTTGATAATTTGATTACCGAGACTAGCGGCTTGCCACCGTTTGTGGAAGGTGAATACGCCAATATCACGGCTATCACCGATCCCGAGCGGGTGCCTTGGAGCCACTGGATTGATCCACGGGAAAGACTCCCAACGCGAGTCGGAGAGCCAGGAGTTGGCATGTTTGAAGGAGGGCTGTTTAGACCTGCTGGTTTGTTTCGTCCAACCCATGACAGTCGGATGCGCAGCTACGATGCACCTTTTGGCCCGGTCAACAGTGAACAATGGGTACTCAGGCTGTACACGATAACGCAGGGTATACGCGGTTTATCCCCCAGCGGCCAGTCTGTTGAGATTGCCGCAGGCGAACCGGCAGATTTCATTGTCAGCCCACTGTTTGGTGAAGATATCCAGGCAGTGTCGTGGGCTGTCGATGGCGTATTGACCGATGCTGGAACCAATCCTAATGCACTGACAATTCCCCAACTTGCACGCGGTCGGCACAGCGTGACTGTCACCGTCACTGACATCAGCGGGGCTATTCGTAAACCGCCGCCACACGCAGGTGTGTTCAGCTGGTCGTGGGAGGTATCTGTTCGATGAATATCGTGAGAATTTTACGAGTAGCGTGCTTGCCATTGGCACTCTTGGGCACTGCAAAAGCCGACATACGAGTATTGTTGAGTTTTGATGCAGCTGGGCATCATGTGCATCAGGTCATTCGTGATTTGAACAACGTTGAGGGTGTGAGTCCGAATCGATCACCCGTCAACCTGGCAGAACCACCGGTAACCTTGACCTGGTATGACTCGTCTGGGCAGGTGCTGGCCACAACCCGGTTGCCCGATCCTCGGATCGCCCGGTCGCCAGCGCATATCGATGGCGATATAAACTCACTGGTGACGCTCGATGAGGGTGCCTGGTTAGCAACCGGTCCGGATTTCGCCCAATCGGTGGCTATACTTTTACCTGCATGGGACTCCCTAGCACTGGGTGCGGAACAGTGGCATGCTTCACTTGAATCTCGGTCGCGGTAATTAAACCGGCTACAATTGCAGTGACAAGAAAACAGGCACAATTCGCGCTAACGCGGCCATTTTGCGCCTTTTGTGACTTAATAGCGTAGGTACTGGATTGGCTAAGTCTGTTAAACCGTTGAAGGATCACAATTTTCCCGGTTTTTGACGCGCGAAGATCGGCTATGATGAGTGCACAACCTCAAATGGGTAGACCGTCGATCGGATTCGATGGTTAAAAGCGTTACAAGTTATGTCGGAACCCGAAATCGATCACAATGATCCGGACACAGAGTCCATGTTCGACTTCCTGGCGGAAGACGACAACCCCGGGCGTGTGCGCAAAAAAAATGTAAAGCAGGCCTCCGAGCGTCCCTTACCCATTATTCGTAAGCCTGTACCCGTATCAGAATCTGGCCCTTTACGACCGCCTGGCCGTGGAGCGCCGGTCGAGCCACCGCCCCCACTCACGGATGCCACTGCCGCGGCGGACACCGATGATTTTGATTTCCTGAACGATCTGTCTAATAGTGCCCGGGTCAAACAAGTCCCGGTAAAACCTGAGCGAACACTGGCAGAGCCGAGTAATTCGGCACCTCAGTCTGCCAAAGTATCGCGTAACAATGTGACACCGCTGACCGCTGGAGATGCCCGCACACGTCGCGCTGCTTCTGCATCTTCTGCGCGTGCGCGCAGTCGATCTGCACACTCAACGTCACGCAGCCGCTCCGACTTCGATCTCGACGCGTTAGATCTGGATCTGGATGATCAACAGGATTTCCCGACAGATTGGTCTGATGGAATCCACACAGAATCACTGGCCGCTAACGATGAAACCTCAAAAACCCGTGTGGGTTGGTTAGCGTTAGCGTTTATGCTGATCGTTGCTGGCGTCGGCTCTTTTCTTTACACCAACCCCCCCGCATGGCTCGAACCATGGATCCCGGTCCAAGCGTTGAATCAAGCGTCGGTTCCGTCTGATGCAGAGGGTACCGATCCACAATTGGGCGACGACGAGCCTACAGACATCACCGCCCCGATTAGTTCATCGCCGTTGATGGAGCAATTTCGAGCGCAATTGACTCGTATAGAGGCTCTGGTTGAGGCAGGTTCGTTGAATGATGCCGAACAGGCAATTGCCAACATGGATCGAACCGTTTACGGCTATGGTGCTTTTGAGTTTTCTGAGCTGGAAGCTCGAATTACGCAGCTGAAGTCAGGTGATGTCGTGAGTACCGGTGCGTCCCAGGCAGAGCAGGAAGAACAAGCGCGCCAGGCGGCGCAGGCAGAACAGGAAGAACAAGCACGCCAGGCGGCAGCGCAGGCTCAGGCAGAACAGGAAGAACAAGCGCGCCAGGCGGCGGCGCAGGCTCAGGCAGAACAGGAAGAACAAGCACGCCAGGCGGCGCAGGCAGCGCAAGTTCGGGCTGAACAGGAAGAACAAGCACGCCAGGCGGCGCAGGCAGCGCAAGTTCAGGCTGAACAGGAAGAACAAGCGCGCCAGGCGGCACAAGCAGCACAAGCCCGGGCAGAACAGGAGGAACAAGCGCGTCAGGCGGCGCAGTTACGCTTAGCGGAGCAACAAGCCGCTCAGATAAAGCGAGACGAGGAACTCGATCGACTTGCAGAGCGTGAAGCGGTAGAAGCCTCTCGCCTGGAGAATGCTCGAGTGCAGGAAGCCATGCGCGCCGCCCAAGCGGCGCAAGCACTGGTTGCTGCACAGGAAAAGGCCAAGCTTGACGAACAAACACCAGCGGTACAGGCGATCGACGCAGACCGTCAAGCTACCGACCGACGAATTGCTGAGGAGCGTGCGGCCCTTCAGCGCCAGCGTGCCCGGGAGCAACGATTAACTGAAGCGCGTGAAAGAGAGGCAGCTCGCAATGCGCAGGCTTTGCAATCAGCCAATGCAGAAACTGTATCGGTGGAGAACGGTAACCAGACGAGCACTAACCAGACGACGGCGAACGAGACACCGTTAGGCGATACAACGACGACTGAAGCGCCCGTTTTGCAGCCGTCTGAAACTGTTGCTTTTTCAAGTCAGACGATTACAGATGACGATTTGCAGTTGGTCTACCGACAATTCTCGAATCTTCAACAGGCGGTTCGCGATCGCGATATCGGTTCAGTGATTGAATTGACACAAAGGTCAGGTGTCAGAGTCCAACAATTTATGCAGATGTTTGAAAACAGTGTCGAAATTGATGCTCGTATTCGTAATGTATCTACACGAAATGCCACTGGTGAAATACGTGGCACGTTGCAGATCAACAAAGTCCGTAGAGCAGATGGACTAGTGACCGAACCACCGGTGAATCTCTCAGCCATCCCACTGACCAGTCGGCGTGAAGCCTCGGGTTGGTCAGCGATACAATGGTAGATAAAGTTGCGGCTACTTATAAAGCCGACGTTTTAAAATTTGTCCGGAAAAGCCCCATAAAATTTCAGGAATCCAATGCAGCTATTGACTTGTAGACAAGCTCTGGCGTGCCTTATCACTGTGACTCATTTGTTGTCAGTCACGTGGTTAGGCTTCCCGCTGATAGCTTCAGCCCAGAATGTGGATGCTGATCCACCGGTGATCGAATTCGAGGTTGTTCCAGACGGTATCAAAGGTGATGCCCAGGTTTTTTCTGCTACCGTGACAGACGAAGTCGGTGTGCAATCGGTTGTTTTCTATTATCGATTTACCGCTGAATCATCTTATGAAAGCAAGCCGATGAAAGTGCTCGGTGATTCGGATTTGTACGCCGTCACCATTGATTCAAGTGACCAGATCGAGAACGTCGAACTGATTCAGTATTACATTGAAGCGATGGACAGTACGGGTAACCGAACGTTGCAAGGCTTTGCATTTGACCCGCTTGAACGCCAGCTTAGTGTGCCAGCGCCTGCGCCCACAGCAACAACAGCAGAACCTGCACCAGTTGTCGGTATATCCACTTCACGTAAAATTCTTTATGGGGTGCTCGGCTTGGTGGTGATTGGCGCTTTGGCGTCAGCGGCTGGTGGCGGTGGAGGTGGCAGTTCGGAGCCAGGCGTGGATGTGACTGTGGTCGTGGATCCTTTACTATGAGAGGCGGTCAACGCATGTATTTTTTAACTAGGTGGTGTATCCGGTGTCTTTGCTTATCGGCACTAACACTACTTGCCGCGTGTAGCGACAATGACAGCGGTCGTATTGGTGTGCAGGATGGTTCTGCCAGTATGTCGTTTACTGCGCCGTTGCGATTACTGCAGTCACGCGTCATTGTTCGTGAAAATCTTATCCTTGATGTGACCTTGAATGGTCAGGTTGTGCGCGTGAACCCCAACCCAGATGGGTTGTATATTCTCACCACTCAATTGCCGCCAAATGCCTCGTATGAAGTCACATTAATGTGGTCGGAAGTTATCGCTGGGGAGGAAAACCCGTTGCCACTGGCCAGTGCGACCAAGTTACTGAATGTTGGATCCAGCTCGAGTCCCGCCACACTGCGTTTCGCGAATACCGAATTCGACACATCTCTGGATAGGGATGGAGATGGTTTTCCAAATCTTCAAGAGCGCACTGAGGGATCATTATTTAATGATGCTACCGACCCCATTGCTCCCCCTGTTTTTGTGCCGTTAGAAGTTAGATTTGTTCTGCCAGCAGAATTGTCTGGAGCCGATAGTGTCATCAGGGCCGCAGTGGATGCACGAGGGCTTGTTAACGGTAACGAAATTACCCTGACTCGTGAAGGTGACCAATGGCGGGGCGCTACGACAGTCATCGAAAATTCAGCACCGTTGGTTACAGCGAGTTTTTTTGTCAGTCGTGAAAGGCGAGTCACGATTGCCAGTCTCGCCAGAAGTCAGGATGTTGGTAATGGCGCTACTGCCTTGTTCAATGAAGGTGACTATGACACAGATAGCTTTAATGATGATGCGGATGATTTCAGCAATATTCGTGAATTGGCTGACGGCACTGATTTTGCCGATGCGTCCGATCCCCCTGATGATGGGGACAACGACGGCATACCAGATGACTTGGATAACTGCCCGCTCGACGCTAACGCAGATCAGGCAGATATAGATGACGACGGTGAAGGAAATGCCTGTGATCTTATCAATGATGACGACACAGACGGTGATGGTGTAAACAATGATGTAGATAATTGCCCAGGCCGTAGTAACGCTGATCAGTCTGATATTGACAATGATGGTCTGGGTGATCTTTGTGATTTATCTGATGACACTGATTCAGATGGAGACGGTGTAGCTGATGCTAGCGATAATTGTCCGGTAGAGCCTAACCCGCAGCAAGAGGATGTAGATGGCGATTTAATCGGCGATATTTGTGATCCTGTTAATGGCTTGGATCCGGACAATGACGGTGTCAATACAGTTGTTGATAACTGCCCAAGCGATCCCAATCAGAATCAAGCTGACAAGGACAATGATGGCATCGGCGATGTTTGTGATCCGATCAATGGGCTGGATCCCGATGGCGATCTGGTAGACGACCCTGTCGATAATTGCCCGATTGATGCAAATGCAGATCAGGCTGATGAAGACGGTGATGGAATAGGTGATGTTTGTGACTTGATCAATGAATTAGATCTGGACAACGATGGCATCAACATTCCGCAGGATAACTGTCCCTCTGTGCCCAATTCCAATCAAGCTGATGCGGATAACGACGGTGTCGGTGATGCTTGTGAACCACCGACAGGTGGTACAACAACAGGTACTACAACGTCGGGCACCACCACCGGTTCAACGACAGGAACGACAACGTCGGGTGGCACTACCGGTACAACGACGGGCACTTCAACGTCGGGCACGACCAGCGGTTCAACGACGGGAACCACAACGTCAGGTGGTACCACCGGTTCGACAACGGGAACGACAACGTCGGGCACGACCACCGGCTCGACGACAGGAACGACAACGTCAGGTGGCACTAC
>CALKXZ010000347.1 GCA_938003775.1 uncultured Granulosicoccus sp.
CTGTGGATGATCTGCGGATGGCGGGGCTTGTGGGCGCGTGTATTGGCGCGGCGATCCTCTTTGCGGCGGTCAGCTTCTGACCCAAATTATCGTGTGTTGCGCGCAGCTATTGGCCGGTTTAGATTGCTCAACCACTGAGATTTTTTTGTCGGGGTGATTCTTACCGATTCTGGAATTTGTTTGAATCCAATGTTCATCTGGTCTGCCCAGCCGAAGGTGGGCAGCTATTTTTAGTCGGCACTGATCGGCTTGGACGCGATGTCCTGTCGCGCACAATCTACGGCGCCAGAATCTCATTAACCATCGGCATACTAGGTGTTTTGATGAGCTTTGTACTGGGTGTAGTCATTGGCGGGCTAGCAGGCTACCGAGGTGGTGTATTTGATATGGTGGTGCAACGCATTACCGAAGTGTTGCAATCGATTCCCAGTATTCCTTTGTGGATGGCATTGGCCACTATCATTCCGTTGACCTGGAGCCCACTGTTGGTTTACGTGGGTATCACTGTCATTCTCGGATTGCTGGACTGGACTGGTTTGGCCAGAGCAGTTCGTTCAAAGCTCTTGTCTCTGCGTGAGGAGGACTACGTGGTGGCGGCGCAGCTATTGGGTGCAAATAGCAGAAGAATAATTCGACGTCACCTAATACCTGGTTTCATGTCGCATCTGATCGCCAGTGCGACGCTGACAGTGCCGGGAATGATATTGGGCGAGACTGCATTGAGCTTTCTAGGAATTGGTTTGCGTCCACCAATCACCAGCTGGGGTATTTTGCTGACCGAGGCTCGTAGCATCAATATAATTGCATTGTATCCGTGGTTGCTGTTTCCAGTAATCCCGGTAATTTTAGTCATATTAGCGTTTAATTTTCTCGGTGATGGTCTTCGAGATGCCGCTGATCCGTACAAGTGAGGCTGAGATTCAAGCGTGATTAGTCACTCTCATGATGTAAACCCGTTAGTTGCACAACCAGAAGGTCTACTGCGATGAGTCAATTGCATGGTGCACGTATTCTTATGTACAGCCACGATACGTTCGGTCTGGGACATTTGCGTCGTTGTAGAACAATCGCTCATGCACTGGTAGAACACTACAGTGGGCTGAGTATTCTGATCATTTCTGGGTCAGCAATAGCAGGCGCATTTGACTTTCGCGCCCGCGTGGACTTTGTCAAAATTCCCAGTGTCATAAAGCTGCGTAATGGTGAGTACACGTCACTGGATAAGCACATAGATTTGAGTGACACCATTAGAATGCGCAAATCTATCATTCGCCATACGGCTGAGTCCTTTAAGCCGGACATCTTCATTGTGGACAAAGAGCCGATGGGCTTGCAGGGTGAAATAACCGATACACTGGCATACCTGAAATCCTGTGGCACAACGTTAATTCTGGGCCTGCGCGATGTCATGGATGCGCCTCGTTTGCTGGCAGCGGAATGGAAGCGCAAAGATCTAATCCGCAAAATTGACGAAACCTACGACCATGTTTGGGTCTATGGGCCGGAGAACTTTTATGATCCGATGGTCGGCTTGGACATTCCCGACACTATTCGTCAGCGAACCACCTTTGTCGGTTTCCTGAAACGGCAGGCACTGCACAAGGAGTTATCGACACACAAGCAAGCTGGTGACTACATTCTGGTGACCACCGGTGGTGGAGGCGACGGCGTATCGCTAATAAGGGGTGTTATGAACGCCTATGCTCAAGATCCTGATCTGACCTACAAAGCGTTGATTGTTCTGGGCCCCTACATGCCGGGCAAAGAACGCTCTGAATTCGTTGACAATGGCGAATCGCTGACACATGTCGAGGTTATCGACTTCGATTCCAGAATGGAGGAGCTTATTGCTAGTTCTAAAGCGGTTGTTTCCATGGGTGGTTACAATACGTTTTGCGAAATTTTGTCATTTGACAAACCGGCTTTAATCATCCCGCGCACCACCCCGCGTGAAGAACAATTATTGCGAACACAGCGAGCTGCGCAGCTGGGAATGGTCGACATGCTGCTACCCACCGATGCCGATGATGCGAACAAGATGGCCGCTGCGCTGAAAGCGCTACCTTCTCGTCCATTACCCTCAGAGCGATCCCAGGAATATAAATTGGATGGACTAACCAATCTGTTGTTGAACATCGGCCGGATATTCCAATCTCGCAATGCCAATAAAGAACGTGTAAGCGCCTAAACATGAGCCTTGTATCACGCCGCAAGGTGGTTGTCGTACTCAAAGGGTATCCTCGATTGTCGGAAACCTTTATTGCCCAGGAGTTACTGGGCCTTGAGCAGGCCGGTATAGAACTTGCCATTGTGTCTTTGCGACAACCCACAGATAGTCAGCATCACGCGGTGCATGATGAAATCAAAGCCCCTGTTTATTATCTGCCTGAATACTTACATGAGTCGCCGTTGCGCGTTATGCAGGCTGTGTTTAGTTGCCTGAAGCTGCCGGGTTTTAAAGTGGCATTTAACAATTTCGTGTCAGATCTCAGACGTGATCTGACGCGCAACAGAATCCGCCGATTCGGACAGGCCGCCGTATTAGCCGCAGAGTGGCCCGAAGCGGGTCAATGGTTGCACGCCCACTTCATCCATACGCCAGCCTCGGTTGCTGCCTACACCAGCAGCATACGGGGTATCGGGTGGACTGTTTCTGCGCATGCGAAGGACATCTGGACATCACC
>CALKXZ010000348.1 GCA_938003775.1 uncultured Granulosicoccus sp.
ATCAGCGTCACAACTTTTCCGATGACGGGTTGTGGCCGAGAGTGTCGATTCCTAGCCTTCTGCCAGGTGTACAGGAGCACACTACTGCTGAATGTGGCATTAGTGTGTTCCGGTGCACTAGGGTTTGTTCACAGGCAGCTCAATTTTTGGGGTTGCCGTTGTTCACGATGCTCGCCAATCGTCACTCATGTTTATAGAAGACAATAATGATATTGAGTAATAGTCATTTACTCGTTAATGGAAAGCACTATTTTTCCCGTGTGTTTTTTCTCTAAAAATGCTGCTTGTGCATCTGCAATTTGCGTCAGCGGGTAGGTCTCTGCAACCAGCGGCGAAACATCTCCTTGCTCAATATGTGTTAATAGATTGGTAAAAACATTCGGACTCAGAACCGTACAGCCTAAAAGGCTCAAGTCTTTCAGGTAAAGCGTCCGAACATCCAGTTCTACCAGTGGGCCGCCTATAGCACCGGCGACGCCATAACGACCTCCCGGGCGCAGAATATTCAGAAGTGAGGGCCATTGCGCACCAGCCACCAAATCAATAACAACATCGATACTGTCGCGTCCCAGTGTCTGCTCAAAATCTGCGTCTCTCAGGATGGTTTGATCGGCGCCGAGTTTTAGTAAGCTTGCCGATTTGTTTGCACGAGTCACAGCAAGAACGTTCGCTCCACGGGCCTTAGCCAGTTGAATCACGGCCGAACCCACGCCGCCAGATGCACCGGTAACTAATAGGGTATCGCCAGAGGACACACTGGTTCGAGTCAGTAGATTCTCTGCGGTGGAATAGGAGCACGGAAAGGATGCAAGTTCGATATCTGTAAGCTTGCTGTCAATCCGATGGGCGTGACGTTCTGCGACCACCGTGTATTCAGCGAATCCACCGTCGCATTCTGAACCGAAATACCAAGGCTTTTCTAACCTCTGACCGCGAGCCTCCCAAATGCAGGGTTCAATCAAGACACGTTCGCCAATTCTTTTAGAACTCACATCGGCTCCTACAGCTACGATATTTCCACAAACATCTGCTCCCTGAATGCGTGGAAACTGTAGCGGTGTGCCAGACCAACTTGCATCCTCACTGGCTGATACCTGCTTTGAATACCACGCAGTTCTGGTGTTTATATCGGTGTTGTTAACCCCGGCCGCCGCCACACGGATCAAAACATCGCGCCTCCCGGGCGTAGGAACCGGAATATCATCGCGGACTTCAAGCTTATCTAGATCACCATGACCGGTGAGCCATACGCCTTGCATCGTGGTGGCGATAGTCAATGTGTAAAACTCCTTGGCAATAGGGACTCGGTACCGCGGCGTGCCTTAAGTTCAGGGGCTAGGGTGAATATCAGTTGACGCATGGTGGAACAGTGGACTGCCACTGCAGACATCAGTGTGTCAATTGTGCCACCAGTGGATGCCTAGTATACCTATTCAAGGTCCGTCGTTAGTGAGGAGTGTCGTTTCTGACCTGCTTGGCTAGGGCAAGTTAAATGGGGTGGTTCGATTTTCTGAGCATGCGTTGCCCACAACGTGTTGTTACCGGTCTCAGGATTTGCCATAGCGACCGTGGTCCAACATTCAGGGGCTGATGCCTATAGTGTCCGCGTTGTCCGCGTTGTCCGCGTTGTCGGTGTTGTCCGCGTTGTCGGTGTTATCTGCGTTAGAAGCGATCTTGCGAAGAATGTGCAAAGCGTCCTCCGCTCTATCAGCCGGTACAAACAAATGATCATGGTAATAAGCCGACACTGGATTCACGCCCATGCCCAACTTGGATAGTTCGGGCAGGATTGCAGCTAGAAAACCAACGGCTTCAAGCGCGGAGAGAACATTTAATGTCAACATCCTGCAGCGGAAGGTCCCGTGAATGCCGAATTTGGATGCTACCGCTTCCTCCATAATCAAGGACACACCTTCTACCTCACGGAACATCATGACAGTATTTGAGATGACTGCTTCACTGGTCACGTCAGGTACGGTGGCGAAAATGAAGGTTCGCGGATCGAGTGAAGGACTCATGCTCGCTATTAGTACCTGTAGATCTTTAATCGGTTCAGTGGTGGACATCAGCGCTGATTCATTCAGTAGGATTACGATACCTATGTCGATAGTGCCATGGAATGACAGGTTCTGGTTATCGGTGTGATGTTGGTGTGCGATGATGTCGAAGCCAGAATGATTGTTTCACAGGTGCCAGCTCGATTCTGCAAACAACCGTTCACCATCATGCATAGGTCTGATCAATGAATGTCGTCTGTACGGCCGATTTAACTCAGGTTGGGAGGACCATTGGGGCAATCGATCAAGTAACCCCAACCACCGTTGTCCAGTCTTTTGGCAACCTCAGTGGATTGCCCTTCCGTGATGATAGTGCCGTCTGGTGCCACAACACGCCAGTTCGCTCGAACAAGCGCAATGTCTCCAATGATGACTTCACTGAAAACATCACTCTTGATTTCTGGTCGTAGGTCTAAAAATGCCTCGAATGCTGCGCGAGCGCCAGCGATCCCGACATACGGTGGTTGATCGGGTGGGAAAAAAATTTGACAGTCTGGGTGGAATATCGATGTGATGCCATCAAGATCTCCTGCTTGTAAATAGGCACTGACGCAATCCGCAATTTCTCGTGGTTGGTGGGCGATCCGTTTGTTCATAAATTCTGTCATTCGTTTTACTGAATAATTCGGGTTGGGTATTGCTAAAAGAATGTGGGTGCACACTGGTCACGTGCACTGCGTCCGTTGAACCACGCTGTAAAAAAACCATGCAAATCAATAATCTCTTGGGTGGTATTTTTCAGCGTGTTCATGTCAACAAGCTACGTGCTTCGATGGGCATAGGCGTCGGCGGTGCCAGAGTGGGTTATCGAATTGAGGATGCTAAGTAGGTCCGTTGTTGTCCATGTCGAGAATCATTTTCCAGGCACCCTCATCATCTCGCTGGTAGACAAGTACCAGACGACCCTTAGGATTGCGAACATCACCGGTGCTACGCATCTTCATGGTGCCGTAAAAACGACCGGTGACCACTGCAACATCACCGAAGAATTGCAACACCTCAATGTCGTATCCCGACGTTATCTCAGCCGCTTCTATGCGGGGTATGTATTTGTCGCGTATGGCTTGTGCTCCGACAGTGACGGGTTGATTTTCATTGACCGTAACGGTGTCTGTATGACACACGCTGACCATGGCTTCGATGTCTCCGGCATCTAGGCCATTGTTCCAAGTCCTGATGGCGGCTTCTATCTCATCGCGTTGAGTCATAGGCTTTAGGGTTTGTTTGTGGTCCAATAGGCTTAAAAAAAACTAGGCTGAAAATCGCTCTCATGCGTTGCGATCTGTTACCACTATAAGCGCCTGTAATTATTAATTAAACCCACCTATAACCAAACAAACTGATCGAAATACCGAACAATTAGCCACCGAATTTGCAGGCGATGATTGACTACAGTTAGTTGCTTAAAGCCTTGATGGAGCATGTATCGCCTATGGCGACAACCCCTGCACTAACCACTGTTGCGTATACGCCTAAACTGGGCAAACGCTTGCCCTCCAGAAAAGGTTGAATGTTTTCCTTAATCAACGGGGCCAGTACCGTTCTATCCGAATTGGTATTGCCGTGCTCTAATGTCGGAATAGCGCATCGCGGTGTCGGCAGGATTATTTTCACTACCAGGTGATCACCAATGTTCAGCGTGTTACCGATCCATTGGTTTTCACAATAAGGGCCTAACTCAGCGGTGTCGATAATGAGGTTAGGGCGAAATCGTGCAGGCTCTCCCACTCCAGCCAGCGAATGATCTCCGACTCGGTTCAAGCTGGATGTGGCGATGAGATGAATCGGTCCATAGTCCACAAAGGTGCCGTCAGGTGCACCTTGACCCACCAACATGGTTTCAAACGGGACCAAGTCGTCTGCCCCGTTGGCAATAACCTCATTGGGATCAGCGCGTTCCATTTCGATATCCTGTGTGCGGGCAAATGACACCTCGACAGAACGACCCAGGTATTCGGACAGTGTTTGAGCTGAATGCTCATCCTGCATAACAAACTGTTCACCCGAGGGCAGGGTCACAGCCGTTTTGCCATCTTCTTGCAATGAGGCCTGCAGTTTTAACATAGCTTTCCACAGCGCGGGTTGCTTGGCAGTAACCAGTTTCCCAGTCTTTTTATCAATCAGTGCGATGGCTCGATCACCAACGACACCGCTCGTGTCTACGGCTAATCGGCTGTGGCTCTCTCCCAGCATTGACTTAACCGGATAGCGGTATAACGCTCGAATACTGCCGACGGTTTGTTCATTCATCAATTGAAACTCCACTTAAAAGACGACTATTGTTAACAGTAACGCGAGATATCGAAAAACACGACTACTGCCTGACGTACCGCGATAAATCGAATCAGCAGATTTTAGGTTCGTCAGTCAGAGGTTCAAACCCTGTAGCGTGTTGCTTAGCAAAATACTGCAACAGACTAACGCACACTAGGTTGACCAGCTATCATTGGTGGCTAATTTCCTTTCATCTGGATGAATCGACGTGAGCTCAGCAACAGATCCGATCAAAATCCGAACCCAAGGCGCGATATTGGAAGTTACGCTTGATCGACCCAAGGCCAATGCTGTGGATTTAGACACCAGCCGACAAATGGGTGAGGTATTCCGGCAGTTTCGTGATAATCCGGACTTACGTGTGGCGATTCTGACAGGTGCTGGTTCTAAATTTTTTTGCCCAGGCTGGGATCTGAAAGCTGCCAATGATGGCGATGCGGTTGATGGAGATTACGGGGTTGGAGGCTTTGGCGGGCTGCAAGAGCTGCCGCACCTGAATAAGCCGGTGATTGCGGCAATTAATGGTATCTGCTGTGGCGGGGGACTTGAGATCGCTTTGTCGTGCGACATCATCCTAGCGGCTAGTCATGCAACATTTGCGTTACCGGAAATAAAATCTGGCGTCGTTGCCGATGCTGCTTCCATCAAGTTACCCAAGCGTATTCCTTATCATGTGGCGATGGAAATGCTGTTAACCGGTCGTTGGCTTGATATCGCGGAGGCGCAGCGTTGGGGGTTCGTCAACCATGTTTATGAGGCAGACAGCTTGATGGAGCAAGCATGGGCGATGGCTGAACAATTAGCCGCCGGTCCGCCACTGGTTTTTGCTGCTATCAAGGAAATTGTTCGGGATGCGGAAGATGCGAAATTTCAGGATGCGCTTAACCGGGTTACTCAGCGTCAGCTGCAAACGGTCGATACACTCTATGGCTCAGAGGATGCGAGTGAAGGTGCCAGGGCCTTTGCAGAGAAACGTGATCCGGTCTGGAAAGGGCGATAACAGGTAGATGACGTGAACAATCAAATCAGCGAAAGATCAACCATCAATAAGGCATTACGGCTTAATCTTGATGAAAAAAAATACGGCACCATTGCCGAAATAGGTGCCGGGCAGGAGGTAGCACGCCAATTCTTCCTGGCAGGTGCGGCAGCGGGTACCGTTGCCAAGACCATATCTGCGTATGACATGCAGTTTTCCGATGCAATCTACGGCACGCAGGAAAGTGGACGCTACGTGAGCCAGTCGCGAGTACAGGCCATGCTAGATAAGGAATTTGCATTGGTTGTGTCACGTGTTGGAACGTCACGAGCCCGTTCTTCGCGTTATTTTTCGTATGCAGCAACCGTTGCCGCTAAAAGTTTTAATCGTGAAAACGAATGTCATGCCTGGTGTGGTATTCGTATTCAGATGTACCCTGGCGCTGAACCTTCGGACATCATCGTGCATATACGGATGCTCGAGGACTCGGCGGAGCAGCAGCAGCACACGTTAGGCGTATTGGGTGTGAATTTGATCTATGCGGCCTACTATTATTTTGAAGAGCCACGAAAAATCATTGATTCACTGACTGATGGCCTGGGCTCAGGGCGAATTGAAATAGATTCCATTGATTTTAACGGCCCGTATTTTGAAGACATTGATAACCGCGCCATCAACCTCCATTTGATCCGCAGCTGGAAAACCCGTGCCATTGTGTTTAAGCCCGATGGGCAAGTTGCAGTGCCAGCCGACATTCTCTACAAGAAAAATGTGCTGACCACACGTGGTTCATTCAGACCCGTGACCAAACTGAACGTTGATATGATCGAGCAGGGTTTCGAGGCATTTAAGCAACACGAGGGTGTCACTGACGACAACTCCATTGTTCTGGCAGAAATTTCACTCAACGATGCGTTCGGTAAAGACCTGATGGTGCCTGAAAGTGATCTGATAGCGCGTGTACGCTTGTTGAATTCACTCGGCTACAGTGTCATGGTTTCAGATTACACGCGGTACTTTTCTTTGCGCGCCTACTTTCGCCAGTTCACCGCTATGCAGATCGGTATCGTGTTAGGCATGATTAATATCAAGGACATATTTGACGAGGAAAAATACGTCGGTGTTGAGGGTGGCATTCTGGAAGGCTTTGGTAAGCTGTTTCCGGACAACACGCGATTATTTGTATACCCCGAGTTGAATAAGCAAGGAGAGATCAGTGATTTTACCCGTATTGAGGTAGAACCAAGCCTGCGTTATCTGTACAAACATTTACTGGAAAACCAATACATCTTTGGCATCAACTGCAGTAATCCTGAACTGCTAAAAATATATTCACGCGATGTACTGAGTGAGTTGCCATCGGGTCGGGGTGAATGGGAAGATAAGGTTCCAGACGATGCAGCTGCGCGCATTATTCGTAACAAGTTATTCGGCTTTCGGGAATGAGAAATACAAGGTGACTCAACTGTTAACGTCTACCACGACTCGTCCTTTGACTTGCCCTTTCAGTATTTGCTTGCCCAGCTCTGGCAAATCACTCAATTTGGCAGGTTGAATCATGGATTCCAGTTTATCCATGGGCAGTGATGTGGCGATACGTTGCCACGCCTGCAACCGATTTTCATAGGGCTGCATGACTGAATCGATACCCAGGATGTTGACACCGCGCAACAGGAAAGGCAGAACAGTGGCCGGTAACTGGGCACCACCTGCCAATCCCACTGAGGCGATGGATGCACCGTATTTCATTTGCCCCATAACACGTGCCAGCATAGAGCCGCCGACCGCATCGACACAGCCTGCCCATTGCTCTGACTCGAGCGGACGTTTGACAGTTTCATTAATCTGCTCGCGGGGAACAATGGTCGACACGCCCAGACTGCGCAAGTAGTCCGTTGTTTCTGCTCGTCCCGTAACACCGGCTACTTCGTAACCCAGATTTGCCAAGATAGCCGAGGCCACGGAGCCTACGCCTCCAGCAGCGCCTGTGACCAGGATGGGTCCGTCGTCTGCTTTCATACCTTGCGCTTCTAGCGCGATGATAGCGAGCATGGCGGTAATGCCCGCTGTACCAATGGCCATGGCCTGACGTGTGGTGAGCGCATCCGGTAAAGGTACCAGCCAGTCGCTTTTTACCCGTGCCAGCTGAGCATAACCGCCCCACCAAATTTCACCGACGCGCCAGCCAGTGAGTATGACCTTGTCGCCGGGTTGGTAAGAATCACTCTCGGACGCCTGCACTGTGCCGCTGAAGTCGATTCCTGGCACATGAGGGTACTGACG
>CALKXZ010000349.1 GCA_938003775.1 uncultured Granulosicoccus sp.
ATACCTTCTTTTGATTGACAGTCTTTGAAATTTCAAGACACTTTTGAAATCACCATGCACTTGCGCGATTTGCAAAGTGTCAGACACACTTTCAGCTCATTGTAAACGTGTATGTACGGTGCCGCCAGCCTGCGCGCTCGGGGCCTTTCCACCTAACAGTGCGCCCAAATCTCCCAAACCACCCCCTGAGCGGCCTCCTCCAAGCCCACCACCGGACTGTTGCGCACCGCCACCGAGTATTCCGCCGAGCAGGCCACCGAGCCCGCCTGAACCACTCGAGCCTCCACGGTTAACCATTTTTCCGACGCCCTTGGCGACAGCGATTCCGACCGCAATACGTCCTAGAGTTCCTACAAGACTCATTGTCTGTTTCCTCCGATTTAGATAATTTAACGCTAACCAAATAGCGCGTTACCATACAGTGTAACCGATTCACAACAGCCTACTTAATCAGTCTCCTGGCCATGTCAACCGTCACGCTCACGATAACCAATAAGCAGGCGCGACTGCTCTGGCTAGCCACGCAAGGACTGGGCACTGCACCCTGTGGCAAGCGTCATACGGCAGCCTTTGCCGATCGTGTTCAAGCATTAGGTATGGTACAGCTCGATTCCATTGGTGTTCTCGCTCGCGCCCACCACCACATCCTATGGAGCCGGCAATCCGCCTACCGACCCACCGCCTACGACCAACTGCTGCAGAAACAACGCGCTGTCTTTGAACACTTCAGCCATGATGCAGTGATCTTACCCATGTCTACCTACCCATACTGGCAGCGGCAGCACCAACGTTGCGCGCAGCGCTATCAACGCAGTGGCTGGGGTAAGGAGATGGCGAACGTTAAAATACAACGACAGATCATCGACTACATCGAACGTAATGGGGCGGTTTGTTCCCGTGATTTTTCCGAACAACAGCAGGGGCCTGTCGACCGTTCCACTCACGCCTGGATGCGCCCGCCGCACAAACTTGCACTGGACTACCTGTGGCTCAATGGCACACTGAGTGTGTCCCACCGTAAAAACTTCATCAAGTATTACGATCTGAGTGAACGGATTATCCCGCCTAAGCTGCGCAATCGAAAATTAACAACCCGAATGCAAGTTAACTGGCTGTGCGAGAGTGCTGTGCAGCGAATGGGTTTTGCCAACGCCCGGGAGATTCAGCGATTCTGGGACGCCTGTGATTTAACTGAGGTTAAAACCTGGTTGACCAAACCAAGCATACCGATAATGCCCATAGATTATCTGGACTATCAGGGCAACACAGTATCAGCCTATGCATCCGTAGATATTGAATCTACCTTGACCACTTTGGCCAGGCCTACTCAACGTATCCGAATCATTAGCCCATTTGATCCCGCTATTCGCGATCGTGATCGGCTTAAACGTTTGTTTGGCTTTGACTACCGTATCGAGATCTACACCCCGGCGGCCAAGCGCCGCTATGGATACTATGTCTATCCAATGCTGGAGGGAGACCGACTCATCGGGCGGATTGATGTGCGCGCGAATCGGCAAACCGATAGTCTCGATGTTCGCGCATGGTGGCTCGAAACTTCTGTGAAACCATCAACAATGCGCCAGGAGAAAATTACCAGCGAGCTTCAAAGGCTGGCAAAACTTGCCGGTGTTACTCATGTCGGTGCCCTACCGCGTGTATCGGCAAATCCGGATTCCTCTTTCGTTTAAAGCAAATTGACCGGTACTTTAAGATAGCGATTGCCCTCTTCATCGGCCTCAGGTAATTTGCCAGCCCGCATATTGACCTGTAAGGCGGGAATAATCAGCGCAGGCATGGGTAGAGTTTTGTCACGAGCTTCACGCAGTTGTACGAAATCATCGATACTGTGCTCACTGCTGACATGAATATTATGTTGTTTTTCATCGGCGACCGTTGTCTCCCATCGTATTTCTCGACCATTGGGTCCATAGTCGTGACAAATGAATAAGCGGGTCGCAGGTGGTAGCGAAAGAACTCGCTGGATAGAGTGATACAGGGCACGAGCGTCGCCGCCGGGAAAATCTGCACGAGCTGTTCCACCGTCAGGCATGAATAGCGTGTCACCTACAAATGCCGCATCACCGATGACATGCGTCATACACGCAGGTGTGTGTCCAGGCGTATGCAGCGCCTTTGCCTGCAAGGACCCAATCTGATAGGTATCACCGTCTTTGAACAACTTATCGAACTGACTGCCGTCACGCTCAAACTCGGTTCCTTCGTTGAAAACTTTACCAAACACATCTTGAACTTCGGTTATTTTTTCACCAATACCAATCTTGCCACCCAAACGCTGCTGGATGTACGGCGCTGCAGAGAGGTGGTCTGCATGCACATGAGTTTCTATTAGCCATTCCAATGACAATTCATGCTCTTTAACGTAGGCCATTAATTTCTCTGCTGAGTCGTAACTCATGCGACCCGCTGCATAGTCAAAATCAAGCACCGAATCAATAATGGCGCAGGCACTGGACGAAGGGTCGCGCACCACATAACTGACTGTGTTGGTTCGATCGTCAAAGAACCCCACGACATCGGGCGACACGCTCTGTCCTGGTACTCCTGCCTGTGTAGTCATACTAATTTCCAACTCGCTATTTGCCAATACGTTTTAAATGCTAATTCGCCTACCTGTTTTTAACGATTCGTACGCAGCATCTGCAATTAATAGTGCCTTCTGACCATCTATACCGGTAACCAACGGGGCACACTTTCCGTGCAACACGTCCACAAAATGTTGCCACTCCAGGCGATACGCATCCTGGTAACGTTCGATGAAAAAATTCAACGGTGGTTCCCGTCGCACACCTTCGGCCCTTTCCAGCACCAAAGTGGTTGCAGGTACGTTGTCGGTACGCAGCGATCCCAAAGAACCATGCACTTCCATGCGTTGATCATAACCAAAGCTGGCACGTCGAGAATTAGTAATAACCGCAATCTTTCCACTGGGACACTGCAGGGTGATGCACGCCGTATCGACATCACCCTCAGTAGCAATTTCAGGACTGGTCAGCGCTGCAGCGGTTGCCATAACACTCGATGGTTCCTCTCCGAGCATGAATCTGGCCATATCAATGTCGTGGATACTCATGTCGCGAAACAGGCCACCGCTAACACGTACGTAGTCTATAGGAGGCGGCTCAGGATCTTTGGATATGATCGTCACAAGTTCAACGTCGCCAATATCACCCGCCTGCACGCGTTGGAACATAGCCGCAGCCGCCGGGTCAAAACGTCTGTTGAATCCTATTAGAAACGGCGCCTTACAATCACGTGTTTTAGCTAGCACCGTATTAACGCGTTCAATAGACAGATCAATAGGCTTTTCGCAAAATACTGCCTTTCCAGCTAGCAGGCCTCGCTCGATTAGATCACTGTGTGTCGGAGTCGCAGAACAGATAACAACCGCATCGAGATGCTCATCGTTAAACACGACGTCAAGATCAACAACGGTCGCTGACACCGAATCTGCCAGACTCTGAGCGGCCTCTGCATAGGGGTCGACCACATAACGGACGTCGGTGTCAGGATGATGATGAATATTCATGCCATGCACCTTGCCAATTCGTCCTGCGCCTATCAACGCAACGTGCAAGGGTCTGCGCGCTTCCATGGTAATTCCTATGTCGTGTTAGTCAACCCAATTGAGTTAACCCAATGTGATCTGGATGGCTCTTAATTCGCGATTTGCAAGACCGATCAGCCACCTCAGTAAGGTGGTATTTTAGACACGCCTGCATCTTTTGGGATTATAGGATGAATCTTTCAGGACCACACACAGCCCAGCGCTGTAGTTGTTTGTGAACCAGCGGTTCCGTCAGGTAACGGGGGACCCCGCGATATAATCCGCCAATTCCTTGCGCTCCATTTCTGTTTCCTTTAGGCGGGCTTTTACGATATCGCCAATACTGACTACCCCTTTAAGTGAACCGTCAATGGTCACTGGAACGTGTCGAATTCGATTTTTATTCATCAACTCCATGACTGTCACCAAGGTGGAATCTGGCGGCGTGGTAAATACATTGGTTGTCATTAGGTCTCCAACCGTATATCGACTGAATTCAACCGTTTCATCGGCTAGCGCTCGAACCAGATCACGCTCACTCAAAATTCCGTCAATTTGCTGGCCATCATGACTCACTATGAGCGCCCCTATGCGATGGGTTGCCAGTGATTTTATGGCCTCTTTTAGTGGCGCATTGGAGGAGATGGTCTGAACCTTTGCGCCTTTGTCGCGCAGAATATCGGCTATCAGCATATTTGTTCTCTCTGTCACGGATGGATTGTGGAGAAACTGCTCACCACAATGGATACCATGACTAGCCCGGCGACGCAAACCCATACGCTTATCGGTAGGCCAGGCCGAGGCCGAACTGTTCGTGAAAAATCGCGCGGATGCGAGGAAACACGAACAGTTCGGCTAGAGACGACGCATTGATGAAGTCGTATTACTGACCGAAGGTTGCGGTGTTTTTATAGACGTCGCGTTGATACACACGGATGTAATCAGCTTCAAATTGAATCGGAAAAAGAGATTCATCAGTGGCATCCGGTGTCGGTGCCCAGGCACTGCCCGCTACCAGATAATTGACGATATTCATAGGTTGTCGAGAAACCTGAGGGCCAAATAACCGTTTAACTTCACGCCCATTGATGTACCAGATAACCAACTGTGGCTCCCACAGAACACCAAAGGTATGCCACTCGTTGTTGTCGGCATAAACCCCACCGCCAGGTTTTTTAAATGACATGGTCGGTGCAGAACGGGTTATTCGCGTGTTTACATCACCAAAATGATACGTTTGGAATGCATCGGCAGCACCAAAGGGGTTTTCGCCCAAGTACTCGATTATATCTATCTCGGGTGCATGGTAATTCACACCAGTACCCGCGTAGCGGTGATATAGATAGAAACTGGACAGTGCACCGGGTGTGCCGCTGACCTTGAATCGGCCTTCGGTATAGCCGTAGATGAACTGAAATTTGTCATGTGTCGACAGCGCACCGGATAGAAACTCGCAGCGATCCAGCCCTGTGGGATCCTCTTCATCACAAACGGGCGGTAGATTCTCACGCAAGTTATCCGGCACGGGCACCGCATTGATCACCAACGACTCACCGGTGAATGTGAACGGATCATAGCCAAATTCAGGGTCGTCCTGCGTGTTGACGAAGTATTGCTGTTCGCCGTTGATGATCCGCGTATCACCCCAAGTCAAGCCAGTGTGCCACTTGGTTTCATCGATTTCAGTCCCATTGAATTCATCAGCAAACACTAGATCAAAATCATCGATCCAGTAATCGACCGCTGACAAGTCGTGCTCCTGCACGAATTTATCCGTTTCGCCTTTGTACAGATCATCGTAAAAAGGAATCGGTGCATTTCGCTCAGTAAAGTAGGTAATACGCAGTGAATCAGACGCTGCGGATTCCTGTCCATCATCATCTATGGCAGTCACCTCATAGGTGTACGTCTCACCAGGTTTTGGTCCATTGGTCGCACATTCGTGCAAGCGGTCTGCAAAGCGGGTGTAGTTGCAATCAATGAAAGAGGTGGTTGCCCAGAATTTGTCGATTTCTGCTTGCGAACCGGATGCAGGATCAGTTTGATCGCCTCGAATCTCGTAGGTAACCCCATCGCTTCGATAAATGTTGTATTGCACAACTTCGCCATCGTCATTGGAAGACGCCCAGCTAAATTCAGCCCAGTCGTTGGACACTAGGTCCAAACGAAGATTCTTGGGCTGGGTGGGAGGACCACCGGCAACAGCCACTTCATTATCGACTTCCAGTAAGGAACCAAACGGGTCATCGGCGGCCGGTGACTTAACTGCATCAGCAAACGGTTCGGCAAGAACAGGAACGCTCGGCGGTGGTAAGTTGGCGGTTGCATCGCGCGGTGGATCTTCGGTCAATGAACCACTGTCACTGTCAGCGCCTGTGCCTGTGCCTGCGTCAGTGCCAGCTGTGCCGCCAGTGTCAGCACCAATACCTGTCGTACCGCCTGTTACTGTACCGGTCGAACCCTCTGTCTCACCACCGGTCACGCTACCTGTCTCTGCCCCGGTGTCATTATCGGTTGTCCCGGTGGTTGTCCCGGTGGTTGTCCCGGTGGTTGTCCCGGTGGTTGTCGCGCCAGTAGTTGCTCCATCACTGGAACCTGTTGTGTCAGTACC
>CALKXZ010000350.1 GCA_938003775.1 uncultured Granulosicoccus sp.
CGCCCTCACCTGTGGGCCAGAGCGTGTGCACTGGCCAGTGATGACCACGATGAGGCCCGCTACCTGTACACCAATTTACGGGTAGAGGAGCTGATCGCTGAGCGTGATTCGGGCCGCGCATCAACCATCGGCGCAACCCCGTCGACCGCCGAGCATGATGCAACACTGGCACTGGAGCCACTGACCGGAAACACCGATACCAAGACCGAACAGGGTGTGGGCCTAGACGATGCGCCACCAGAATCGGTTTCAGCACCCTCGGGCATTGATCGCCCTGGTTCAAACGACGATTCGTTGCTCAAGCTGGCACCAACCGACCTATCTCCCGATGAAATCCCAGATTCCCCCGAGCGCCGAAGCTTTGAGGAACAGTTCGAACAGGGCATAAAAGACGCCTCTGAACTCGAGAACACCCTCGGCTCTATACCCACACTTGACCGCCTGGCGGATGAGGGGGCTAAATCTGATCAGATTGCGAATTCGCTGTCGCAGGCATTGTCCGAAAGCGGCACCGATGCCATCGACTTCGATGATCTGCAGACTCAGCTGGGTGAAAAAGCCACCGTCGACGATTCTCTTGACAACACGGCTGTGCAAAACCTGAACAGTGCGCTGGGTGATGACGAGGACCTGGACGGAACGGCGTTATTGGATTTTGACGGTGATGAACTGATTGAGCTAAATTCACTGGGTGATATCGACGCTGAATACGACCACGATGAGTCAGCGGATAAGGCAACGCAAAGTGCTCTGGATAGCTCATTAGAAAGCGCTGTGGATCGTGAACTCGATACCGAACTTGACAGCGCACCAGATGGCAACGACGTCATTCGTCAGAACACGGATCAACTCGACGAATTACTCAGTGGTGTCCAAGCGCCCGTGGCGGACAGCTCAACACATCATCCGCTGGAGGATGAAAGCCTGAATGCCGATACGGCCCTGACAGCTGACTTCAGTGACGCCACGGGCACTCAGCAGATCATGGACGACGAACTGGACTGGCTTGAGGAGCACACTGCCAGCAACGATGCCGCGTCCGACCTGCAACCCTATACCCCCAAAGAGACTGACACCAGCTTCGCAAAGGCCGATGACACCGAGAGACTGACTCAGGAATTGGAGCGTCAGGCCGATGAACTGCCGGGTCAGCACAGCGACATCATCAGCCATGATCCGGCGCAAGATGATAAGCAAGTCGCAGAAGGTAACGACGTTGATGTGGCCGCAGCAGCGGTCGCTGCAAGCGCTGCAGCGGGGGCCGTGGCAGCACGCAGCGCAACCACTGACCAGTCTAACCCTGATCGTGTTGATAGCTCTGCCGATCAACACAAGCGCATTGACGATGAGTTCCCAGATTTACCCGTCGATGTATCTGATGTGCAAACTGGTACGCGCTACGCGGTGTATTTGCGTAACAATAACGCTCAAGCAGTCAAGACCGGTGTGTCTTGGTCAGCATTGCTACTGACCTTCCCGTATCTGATCTACCGGCACATGTTCGGTACCGCCTTCGTTTATGCGTTATTAAGCTTCATTGTGCTTGGCGGACTTATCGTATCGGGCCTTCTATGGATGGATGCAGGCAACGCCGCCAGCACGCTTATCAAGATCACAACCGTTGGTTTCGGCATCCTGAGTTTTGTCGGCTTAATCTATCTACCGTTCTGTCATGCCAACACGTGGCGTGGAGAAAAACTGGAGAAACGCGGCTTCGAACTGGTTGCCTGGGTGCGTGCAAGAAACGCGGGAAAAGCGATCAGTGAAGCAAGACGTGCGGCAGCTCTCGACTAGTTCGGGAGTAGACCGCATTTCAACAGGTAGAAGCGGAAGAAACC
Source organism: uncultured Granulosicoccus sp. (assembly GCA_938003775.1). Lineage (GTDB taxonomy): Bacteria > Pseudomonadota > Gammaproteobacteria > Granulosicoccales > Granulosicoccaceae > Granulosicoccus. Next base: position 1,839 of record CALKXZ010000350.1, read on the forward strand.
CGCATTAACTAACCCCTGGTATACAGCAAAGAGCCTTGTGCGTCGTTACTCCCTACAAGTCATCGCACAAGAATGACGAAGCCTTACCTCACTCGATGGTTATGGCATGCAAGTGATATCGTCACTTTGCATTTTAGGGGTAGCCGGGAGATGGATTTTCCCGGCTCCAATTCCTTAAGAAAATACCTGTTGCCATTGTTCGCGCAGACGGTTTTTCTGCACCTTGCCCATCGTATTACGGGGCAGCTCATCCACAAAAAATACTTTCCTGGGTAACTTAAACCGAGCCAATGACTCACCCAATTGTGTGATGATCTGCTCACCATTCAATGTTCTGCCTACAGCCGTCGGCTCTGCGACAACTGCCGCCACCACCGCCTCACCAAAATCAGTATGAGGCACACCAACCACGGCAGACTCACTTACGCCAGGCAACTGATCAATAACCTGTTCAAGCTCTTTGGGGTAGATGTTATAGCCACCGCAGATGATCAGATCTTTCGAACGACCAACGATCGTAACGTAGCCTTTCTCATCGATAATGGCTAAATCTCCCGTGATAAAAAATCCATCCGGTAGCAGCTCTTCACGTGTCTTATCGGGCATTTGCCAGTAGCCCACAAACACATTGGGCCCGCGTACCTGCAACACACCGACATCCCCTGGTGCTACTTCGGCGCCCGTGTGTGCATCACAAATCCGTACCTCCACACCCGGTAGTGGCGGCCCCACAGTCCCGGCAATACGTTCACCCTCATAGGGATTAGAGGTGTTCATATTGGTTTCTGTCATACCGTAGCGTTCGAGGATTCGTTGACCGGTACGCTGCTCAAACGCACGGTGAGTATCGGCCAGCAACGGAGCACTACCCGATACGAACAGGCGCATGTGATTGACACAGTCACGGCTGAACCGCTGATCCGCAAGCAGGCGCGTGTAGAAGGTCGGTACACCCATGAGTGTGGTGGCCTGAGATAAAGCACCGAGGATGGCATCCGTGGAAAAGCCAGGTTGAAACAGCATCCGGCCACCGCTCAACATCAGAACATTGCAGGCGACAAACAACCCATGTGTATGAAAAATTGGCAGTGCGTGCAGCAACACATCGTTGGCAGTGAACCGCCAGGCGTTGACAAGTGTGACGCCATTGGACAATAAATTATCATGTGTCAGCATGGCCCCTTTGGAACGACCGGTAGTACCAGAGGTGTACAAAATCGCCGCTAAATCGTCACCATGGCGTGTTACCACGTCGGCAATAACCGTGATATTGGCGGCAGCGCTCAACACACTTCCGCCGCAGGCAACACCGCGCTCTGTTGCCAAGCTAAAGACGCGCGATGCATCCATCAAGCGCTCACCCATCGCCTGGCACTGCGCATCTACGACCAAAACAGTCGGTGCTGCATCGTTTATAAAATAGGTCAGCTCCGATTCGGTATAGGCTGTGTTTAACGGTAGAAACACAGCACCTGCGCGTAGGCAGGCAACATAAAGAGCTAACGCTTCTATGCACTTGGGTACCTGCACGGCCACCCGCTCACCTGGCAATACACCCGTATGAATCAGCAGTGTTGACAAACGTCCAACCAAGTCGAAAAACGCCTGATCCGACATACACGTTGAACCGTCAGCTGCAATAAATAAATCACCATTGCCCGTGCTTCGTCCTTGCAACAGCGCATCAAACAGCGTGTTGCTCATACAGACATCCCCACACCTAGCCATTGGTGTTTGTCACATCGGCCGGTATTCATGCACACCACAGTGTGCCGATCTTTCAAAAGAATCACGTAAGTTGCAACACCTCAGGTTTAGTTAAATTGCACAGCACTCAGCATTATACGCGCTTGCTGCGTACACCCGATCTAGCGTCAGTGCAGCTATAGAGGCACATTACGAAATACTCATCCCCGATGTGTCACCGTAGTTTACATTTTAGCGTCGCACTTTAACGCGTATGTGGTGCAAACTCACGTGAAAAACATCATCAGAATGTCTCATGCCAAAATACTTCAAATGTTTTCTGTGCGGTGCGTTAGCAACGCAAGAGCGCACTGATTACAACAACAACGTCACGGTATTTTGCACGGCCAAGATGTGCGGCAGGTACATTTTACAATCCGGCGCGTTAGCAGCACTGGAGCGCGGTGAGAAATTTAAAAAACCGATTGGTGATTTGTGCCATAAAATCTACATGGCCAACCGATCTGATCGACAAGTCACATTCACCCAAGCTGATCTAACCGCTGACGAGATCAGCCTTGACGAACACGCCGACTCATCACATACGCACTAGGTAGTACCACCAGCACTATCATTAGTGAGGCAGATACCAAAAACGCATTCGCCAAACCGTAGCTAGCCACCAGGGGCTGACTCAACAGTGGCGACATAAACTGCCCCAGAAAAATCGCCGTTGTTAGTCCGCCTGACGCACGACCTCGCATATCGGACGGTACACGTGACATCAACCAGATCGTTAAGTTGGGAAACGTAAACCCTAGCCCGATGCCAATTAACGGCATGCACAAATACATGCCCAGTAATGTCTCTACCTGCGATAACAACGCAAACCCTGCGCCCATAGAGGCAAACGAAAATGCCAGGATCTGCTCGTTGCGCCAGTGACGGCGTAAGCGCTGAAAATTCGCCGAACAAATTGATGCAAAAATCTGGCTCAATACCACGGCAAAGCCTGCGTATTTCAAGCTATCAGCACCAAGCTGTATCGCCAGGAACGGCAACTGCGTTGGAATGAAATAAAACAGCATCATCGTGATGAAACCCAGACTGTAGATTAATGCGGCATGCCATTGAGGAAAGTGACCTTGACGCGTGCCAGGCTCAACCTGATTGGGCGGTGGTTTACCCACGAACAAAGAGATCAGCGGAAACAGTAGTAAGGGTGCAAGGTACACCGCAAACGGAGCACGCCACGACAGGTCTGCCAGAATAGAACCCGCTGCGATAAACACAATCCCGCCAGCTGCCATGGCTGAAGACTGTATCCCCATGGCCCGATCTCGCTCCACGCCCTGAAAATGATCGGTAATCAGGGCCATCGAACACACCATCACCGCACCCACGGCAACGCCCAGTAGAAAACGACTGATCAGTAGCCAGTAAAGATCATCGAGCCACAAGCCCGCGCTGCCTGCCACGATGTACAGCGCAATACCCATTTGCAGTAACACTCGCCTGCCCATCTTGTCCGCTACAGCACCCGCAATCGGTGCACAAATAGCAATGGCCAGACCCGGTATGGTGAGAATAAAACGCGTAAGCAGCTCAGCGTTATCGTGATCGGCAAAATGCGCCAACAACCCAGGTAGCCCCGGGGCGATAGTGGCACCGGCCATGACTGTGAGACTGGCACAGGCCAATAGGACTGGCAGCAATAACGGTGAACGCGGCACTACCTGTGTTCACGCACAGCAAGCTTCCGTTCGAGCCAGCGTACGCCAGCAGACACGATTAATATCAGTACCAGGTATTCCAAAATTAAGATGGTGTAGGTTTCCAATGGTCGATACTCGGCCGTCACCAGTTCTCTAGCACGGCGAGTTAATTCCTCCATACCAATGACCGACACCAGAGATGACATCTTGAGCATGTACACCAGCTGATTGCCCAATGGCGGTAATACGCGTCGTATTGCCTGTGGCAGCACAACGTAGCGCATTCGATCCAGATAACCCAAACCCAGTGAATCAGACGCCTCGATCTGACCTGGGTCTACCGACTGAATCCCTGCTCTGAAAATTTCAGCTTCAAAGGCGCTGTCTGATAAGGCCAGTGCAACCACGCCCGCCCAGAACACATTGATGGCAATACCCATCATGATCGGCAAGCCGTAATACACCCATAAAATCAACACCAGTAGCGGAACGGCGCGCACAATTTCCACGTAGACGCGATTAAAGCTGCGGGCAAACAGGTTGGTGGACAAACCGGGTAATGCCACCAACAGACCCAGGGTTACCGAGATGAGAATAGCCGTCATGGACAGCAAAATGGTGTACTTCAGGCCACCGAGCATAAACAACAAATTGGCCCGCCCCGCTGGCGTTGCCGGAGACACAACGTACCACTGCAACTTGTCACCACAACCGACTAACAGTAGCGGCAACACCAACGCTGCCAGCAGCATTCCTGTTCGTCGGTTCATCAGTGTTGCAAAATCTGTTGCAGAAACAACTTGCCGCGTTCGGTCTGAGGGTTTGAGAAAAATTCACCCGGCGTCGACTGTTCCACAATACGTCCGGCGTCCATGAAAACCATGGTGTCCGCTACCTTACGCGCAAAGCCCATCTCGTGAGTCACGACCATCATGGTCATACCTGATTCAGCCAATTCCACCATGACATCGAGCACCTCTGAAATCATTTCCGGGTCGAGCGCTGATGTCGGTTCATCGAATAGCATCACCTTGGGTTCCATACACAGACTGCGGGCTATAGCGACACGCTGTTGCTGTCCCCCGGATAACTGACTGGGGTACTTATCGGCCTGCTCTGGAATTTTCACCCGCTCCAAATAGCGCATGGCCAATTGCGTGGCTTGATCTTGGGTGAGTTTTCGCGCGCGCATGGGCCCCAGCGTCAGGTTGTCCAGTACCGATAAATGCGGAAACAGGTTGAACTGCTGAAAAACCATACCGACATCGGTCCGCACCGATCGTAAGGCTTTACGGTTTTTGCCCAGTTCAACCCCGTTGACAAGAACCCGACCGGCATCGTGCTTCTCCAGTTGATTAACGCACCGGATGAGTGTCGATTTTCCCGAGCCCGAGGGCCCACAAATAACCATGCGTTCACCAGAGGCGACAGTCAAAGACACATCGGTCAAGGCCTGGAAACTGCCGTAGCGTTTGGTCAGATTGCACAACTGGATGACGGGGGACAACGCAGTGTCAAGGCTCATGGAATTAACGTAGCGTCAGTGTAGCGCAGTAACGAGGCCTGCAAAGCCGGTATACTGCTCGTTCCAATAAACCGTGACTGGAAATGATGCTCAAGACTATTAAAGGTGCACTCGTCTCACTGATGGTGGCCGCCTCATTCGCAGCGCCTGGCATGGCTGCTGACTCCACCCTGGCCGATATTCTGGCCAACGGCAAGCTGAAGGTTGGCACCACTGGCGACTGGGACCCAATGACGCTCAAAGACCCTGCCACCAACAGCTATAAGGGTTACGATATTGATGTTGTAACAGAGCTTGCCAAGGACCTGGAAGTGGAACTCGAATTGGTATCGGCTGACTGGAGCACATTAGTCGACGGTATCACGGCGGGCAAATACCATATGACCGGTAGCGCCTCTATCAGCCCGGGACGCGCTAAGGCCGCCGGTTACTCGGACAGTTATTTTGCGTTGAACACAGTGCCACTGACACTGAAAAAAAACGCCGACAAATTCACCGACTGGGACGACTTAAACAACAGCGACGTCACGGTAGCGGCCACCTTGGGAACCACACAGGAACAGCAGGTCAAGAGTTTTTTCCCTGAGGCTAAACATAAGATTATCGAAGCACCAGCGCGTGATTTCCAGGAAGTTCTGGCCGGTCGTGCGGATGCGCACATCACCTCGAACGTGGAAGCATTCAAACTGGTTGACAAGTACGCTGAGCTCATGGTGGTGCCTGTCAAACAAGGTCGGGCACGCACACCCATTGCCATGTTGGTTCCGCAAGACGACCAAGTCTGGATCAACTACCTCAATACCTGGATCAAACTAAAGAACGAACGCGGATTTTTTGAAGAACTGGCCACCAAGTGGCAATTGAGCAACTAGCCAACAAGCTAACCCAGAGTACACACCATGTTTGAAGCACTACCGGAACCAAAGGCAGATGCCATCCTTAGCCTAATGGCAGCTTTCAGGGCTGACACTCGCACGGACAAGCTCGACCTGGGTGCAGGTATTTATAAGGACTCGCAGGCCAAGACGCCGGTTATGCGTGCGATCAAAACCGCTGAGAAAAAGCTGGCTGACACACAAGATACCAAAGCTTACGTTTCACCGACCGGCAGCGTGCCCTTTTGCCACGCAATGATCGAACAGGTGTTCGGCCGCGATGCCGACACCTCGCGTATTCGTGCGGCGCAATCTGTCGGTGGTAGCGGTGCGCTAAGGGTTCTGGCAGAACTCATGAAACAGGGTCGACCCGAGGCCAACATGTGGGTATCAGATCCTTCTTGGCCTAATCATGTGCCATTACTGAAAGCATCCGGTTATCAGTTGTACCGCTATGCGTACTATGACGCTGCGTCTGGGCAGGTAAATCTTGATGGAATGCTGGCCTCTTTGAGCAAGGCGAAAGAAGGCGATATCGTTGTGCTGCATGGGTGTTGTCATAACCCAACCGGTGCTGACCTAACCACCGACAACTGGACTCGTGTCATAGACCTGCTGGAACAAAAGAACCTGTTTCCATTAGTCGACCTGGCCTACCAGGGTTTTGGCGATGGCCTGGAGGAAGACGCTGCAGCAGTGCGCATGATGGCTAGCCGACTACCTGAAATGGTTGTTGCCGCCAGCTGTTCGAAAAATTTGGGTCTATACCGCGAACGCGTTGGCGCTGCCATGTTGGTTGCGCAAAATGATGCTGAAGCGACTCGGGCGCTGGGACTACTGGGTGGTGTCATTCGCGCCAACTATTCCATGCCGCCTGATCACGGTGCCAATGCCACAGAAATCGTACTCAGCGATGCCGCTTTGAACGCAGACTGGCGTCAGGAGCTCGAAGCCATGCGCACCCGCATGATCGCACTGCGCCAGTCGTTCAGCGATGCCATGCGCAAACGATCAAACTCAGATCGCTTTGACTATATCGCCCAGCAGAAGGGTATGTTCAGTCGATTACCGCTAAACACACAACAGCTGGATACACTGCGCGAGCAACACGGCATCTATATCGTGGGTGACGGGCGCATCAACGTGGCGGGCCTGCCAGAGCAAGGCATGGACGCGCTGGCTGATGCCTTGTGTAGTGTGATGGCGGACACAACCGCTGCGGCGTGAACTCGACGGTCTATCGCACAGCGGTTTCCCGATAATCACCTCCTATGGCCGCATCAACCATCGGGCTGATGCGGCTCTGCGCTGACTCTCAAACAGGTTTTGGCTGCCACAGATTTTTTGCACTCCAACCCGGGTCTCACTGCTCTGCTATTGATGATTTTCATGTCTCGAACGCTTGTCGTATCGTTCAACAATCGTGATAATGACCTCGTCATGCAGGCATCCGATCTGCGACAAACCCTGACGGAGAGAGAATTTTGAAGCAAACTCATCTAACAAAACTAGTCGCAGCCTCGGTGCTGGCACTGGGCATCACTGCAGGTGTTAGCACCAGCACACAAGCAGCGGAATGCATTGCACCAGCGAACCCGGGCGGTGGTTGGGATTTTACGTGCCGATCCATCGGCAAGATCATGTTCGATATCAAGGCAGTTGATGCACCTATTCAAGTGACCAACATGGCTGGTGGCGGCGGTGGTCTTGCGTACACACACGTGGTGTCAGAACGGGCCGATGATGAAGAGCTGATTGTGGCAGCCTCGTCTGCGACTGCCACCCGGCTGGCGCAAAATGCCTACGGCGGCATGACATCAGACCAGGTCCGCTTTCTGGGTGCTATTGGCGCTGATCCTGGCGTGATTGTGGTTGCCAAGGATTCCCCGTTCCAGTCGCTTAACGATCTGCTCGATGCCGTCAAGGCTGACCCCTCCAAAGTTGCCTTTGCCGGTGGTTCTGCTGTGGGTGGTTTTGATCACCTGAAAGTTCTAATGGCGCTTGGTCGTGCAGGCTTCGAAGACATCACCAAAGTGAAGTACATTGGTGTTGACGGTGGCGCTGATGCCATCACGCAGACCATTGGCGGATTCACGCAAGCCATGACCGGTGACATCTCAGAAGTGGTCGGCTTTTTAAAGTCGGGAGACGTCCGCATCCTGGCAGCGTTCACTGAAGAACGTCTACCCGGTGAATTTGGCGATATCCCTACAGCTAAAGAACAGGGCATTGATGTTGTAGCGGTTAACTGGCGTGGCCTGTATGTGCCCAAAGACATCTCTGATGAAGCCTATGACAAATGGTCCGATGCACTGGCCAAGGTCGCCGCTTCTGACGAATGGGCCGAGCAAATGACAGCCAATGGTTTAGCGCCCTTCACCAAAGTCGGTGGAGATTTCCAAGGCTATGTTGACGGTGTTATCAGCGAAATCGAAACACTGTCAAAAGAAATTGGCGTGATTCAGTAAGCCGGTCACACTCACGTAGTTTGAACACTTGGTTGTGAATGAGTTGTAAATGGGTTGTAAATGGGTTGTAAATAGGTTGTGATGGGTCGGATGGGCAGCAGCACATCCGACCCGTTGCCACTATCGCGTTGCCTACTGGAAGCTTTTAAATGAGTGATCGACTGTTCGGACTGGTCGTGTTGATCGGATCAGTAGCCTACTTTCTGGCAGCGGCCAATATTCCTACCGGCTTTCTGGTCGATCCAGTTGGACCCAAATTGTTTCCGCGTCTTGTCAGTGGTATTGCTGCCTTGTGCGCGTTGTTAATTATCATTCAGCCCGACAACGACCCTGAATGGCCCATGGCCATGACGTGGCTGAGACTGGCCATCGCACTATCCGTACTGGTGGCCTACGCCTACACACTTAAACCATTGGGTTTTCTTATTCCCACAGCGGTTGCTGCCAGTGTCATCAGCTACCAAATTCAGTCACGAGTAGTACCGGCCATACTGACTGGCATCGGGCTGTCGGCTGGACTGTTCCTGCTGTTCAAATTTGCACTGGGCCTCAGTTTGTTCCCCGTACCGCGCAGTTGGATGGGATAAAAACAAAAACCTATGGATACCTTCTCATTACTGGCCCAAGGCTTCGCTGTTGCACTGACACCCACCACACTGGCACTGGCCATCGCCGGATGCATCATCGGCACCATTGTCGGTGCGTTGCCTGGTCTCGGGCCCTCCAACGGCGTCGCCATTCTCATACCACTGGCGTTTTCACTGGGGCTTGATGCCACAGAGGCGCTCATACTGATGACCAGCGTTTACTACGGTGCCATGTACGGTGGTCGTATCTCCTCTATCCTGCTCAACATTCCTGGCGATGAACCGGCCTTGATGACCACGCTGGATGGTTACCCGATGGCCAAAGCAGGCCGTGCCAGTGATGCACTAGTGCTCTCAGGTTTTGCCTCGTTTGTTGGCGCTATGCTGGCAACCATTGGGCTCATGATGCTAGCGCCGATCTTGGCTAAAGTTGCCTATCTGTTCGGCCCAGCCGAATACTTTGGTCTCTACCTGCTCGCCTTCTCCACACTCGGAGGTATCGCGTCAGACAACCAACGAAAAGCAGCCTTGGCTGCGTGCATTGGACTGGGCATTGCCATGATCGGGTTGGACAATTCCACCGGCATGGGACGTTTTACCGGCGGTAATCTACACCTATTGGATGGCGTTGATTTTCTGGTTGCCATCGTGGGCCTGTTTGCGGTCTCTGAGGTGTTTGTGTTTATTGAAAGCCATGGCAAATCATCGGCTATTGGCGTAAAACTCGAATCCATCACCATTCCGATTAAGGATATTGGCCGCACGTTCGGAACCATGCTGCGATCCTCTTTTATCGGCTTTATTGCCGGTATATTGCCCGGTGCGGGAGCGTCGCTGGGAAGCTTTCTGGCCTATGTCGCAGAAAAAGCCTACGTGCGCGACAACAGCCGGTTTGGCACCGGTGATGCCCGTGGTATAGCAGCACCTGAAGCCGGGAACAACGCAGCCGCCGGGGGCGCTCTGGTACCGATGTTGACTCTGGGTGTACCGGGTTCTGGCACGACGGCCGTACTACTGGCGTTGTTAATGACATTGAATATAACCCCAGGTCCGTTGTTGTTTACCGAACGCCCCGATGTGGTCTGGGGGTTAATAGCTGCATTGCTCATCGCTAACGTGGTGCTGCTGATACTGAACGTGCCTATGGTACGTATATTCGTCAAGGTGTTAAGTGTGCCGCCATGGATCCTGTTACCCGGGGTTTGCATGGTGTCGTTTGTTGGAATCTACTCACTGTCGGGCAGTTATTTCGATCTGGTGCTCATGATCCTGTTCGGTCTGCTGGGGTATTTCCTTAGAAAGCTCAACGTCCCAACCGTGCCCATTATCTTAGGCATTCTGCTGGGTAATAACATGGAGGACAGTCTTCGCCGAGCCATGGTCATCTCTGGTGGTGACTGGAAATATTTGTTCCAGTCCGGTATCTCCATTGGCTTCTGGATTGCGGCCGTTACGGGGTTTTTAGCGCCAGTGTTCCTGCGTAAAATAATCAAAAAGCCGCAGGCTCATGTCGACACTACCCCACCAGAGTCCACCTGATGCGATGAGTGTGCGCGTGCTGGTACCCTCCGGCGTATTGGGACTGGGCTTCGACAGCCAGGCGCTGGCGAACGCCGTGTCGCTCAAGCCAGATGTTATCTGTATCGACGGTGGCTCAACCGATAGTGGCCCGCATTCATTGGGCTCCAGTACGTCAAAGTATTCACGCGCTGCCTGTTTGGCCGAATGGCGTCAATTGATGCAAGCCCGCGCGCAGCTCAACGTCCCACTGATCATTGGTTCGGCTGGTACGTGTGGGAGTGACGACATGGTCAACTGGATGCTCGACATGACACGCGATGCGGCAGCGGATATGCACACTGCACGAGCACTGAAGGTTGCCTTAGTTTATACAGAGCAGGACAAAGCCACGATACTACACGCCTTGCAAGAGGATCGTATTAGCGCACTTGAGCCTGCAGTTACTGTGAACGCTGACGTTATTCACAGCTGCACCCATATCGTGGCTTTAGCCGGAGCCGAGCACATCCAAGCCGCTTTGGATACGGGCGCTGACATTGTTATAGCTGGCAGAACCACCGACACGGCCGTGATCAGTGCGTTACCGTTGGCGCGAGGCTGTCACGCAGGTGCAGCCTGGCATGCCGCTAAGATCGCTGAATGCGGCGCCTTGTGCTCAACTCACCCAACCAGCGGTGTGATAGTGGTCGATATCGATGATCACGGTTTCACTATTTATCCTACAGCTAAAGGCGCACGCTGCACACCGCACTCTGTGTCAGCGCACATGCTGTACGAAAACACTGACCCTTTTATCTTGTATGAGCCCGGTGGGTATCTGGATGTCACCGATGCGCAATACGTGGCTGTTGATACCACAGCGGTGCGTGTCACTGGTTCTCGATGGATACCGCAGTCTGTCTATACGCTAAAGCTAGAGGGGGCCAAAACCGCTGGTTTCCAGACAACACTGCTGGCGTTATTACGCGATGCACACTACGTACGCAATGCCAAGGCTTGGGTAAAACGGTTGACAGACTTTCTTGAACGCGAGATTACGACAAGCCTGTCACTGTCGGCTGATGCCTACACGTTAGAATTTCGATTGATTGGCGTCGATGCAACCTTAGGTGCCTTAGAAACGCAGTTATCTCAGGTCCATGAAGTGGGTGTGCTGGTCATGATCACGGCTGATACTCAGCGTATGGCCGATGAAATTGGCAAGCTGGTTAATCCATTTTTACTGCACTACCCACTTACCGATGACGAACCCCTACCCACATTTGCCTTTCCGTATTCACCCGCTCAGACATCAAGAGGGGCGCTGTACGCGTTCTGCTTGAATCACACTATGTCAGTTGCAGACCCGCTCAGTGCCGTCCGACTTGTACAAACTGACGTGTCATCATCAGCGAGGTTAACGTGACCCGGACTCTGGGCGATCAACTGCAAAGCATTCGCTCGAAAAATGCGGGGCCTTTCTGGGTCACTATTGATCTGTTCTGTGGCAGCAAGCGTGCCTATGTACAGATCAGCCAGCAACTGCAAACCCGGCAAGTGGCTGATGCATTAAACCAACCGCTGACAGCGGTCAAACGGTTCGACATTGAGTCTTTGAACGTTATCAAGTTCAGTGTGCACCGACCCGTCGTGCAGGGGCATCACACGG
>CALKXZ010000351.1 GCA_938003775.1 uncultured Granulosicoccus sp.
ACACCTAAGCTCATAACCTGACCCGCAGAAAGGAATCGAGGTGGTTTGAAACCTGCACCCACACCCGGTGGCGTACCGGTTGAAATTAGGTCTCCGGGTCGCAGTGTCATGAAGCGACTGAGGTAGCTGACAACATGAGCCACGCTGAATATCATCAATGAGGTGTTGCCGCTCTGTACCCGCTCACCATCTACAGAGAGCCACAGATCTAAGGCTTGCGGGTCGGGGATTTCATCACGCGTGGTCAGCTCAGGTCCCAACGGACAAAACGAATCATGGCTCTTACCCTTAACCCACTGCCCGGTACCTTCGAGCTGAAATTCTCGCTCTGACACATCATTGACCACACAGTAGCCGGCGACATAATTTAACGCATCGGCTTCCTCGACATAGTGCGCTCGTTTGCCGATTATCACGCCCAGTTCCACTTCCCAATCTAGCTTCCGACTCACCAGCGGGATGATGACATCATCATTGGGGCCGGTAATCGAGGTATCCGCTTTCATGAAAACCACGGGTTCTTCAGGGATAGGCATACCCGATTCGGCAGCGTGATCTGAATAATTCAAGCCAATGCAGATAATTTTGCGGATATTGTTTACGGGTGGGCCACGCCTTACTGACGCTGGCACAGCCGGTAGGCTTTTCAAGTCCAAAGCTGCCAGCGTGGCCAGGGTTGCATCATCGAGCTGTTCGGGGCCAATGTCATGCACGTGAGCCGACAGGTCACGTATTCGGCCATCTGCATCGATTGCGCCAGGCTTTTCTGAGCCAGCATCGCCAAAACGCAGCAGTTTCATATAGACATACCTCCATCAACCTTCATCAGTGTGCCCGTGGTGAACACGGATTCATCGCTGGCTAAATACACCGCCATGGCAGCAATTTCTTCGGCAGTACCGATACGGCCCATGGGCTGGCGAGCGATAAACTGCTTACGTGCGGCAACCGGGTCGTCAAATGCCTGGATGCGTTGATCCAGAGACGGTGACTGCACCGTACCCGGCGCGATAGCGTTGCATCGGATACCCTGGGTGACATAATCGGCTGCAATGGACTTGGTGAAGCCAACCACGGCTGCCTTAGTCGCCCCATAGGCAAACCGGTTAACCAGGCCCTTGTGTGCTGCAATGGAGGAAATATTGATGATAGAGCCCCCGCCGGACTCGAGCATACCGGGTAACACCGCCTTGGTTACGCGGTACATCGATTTGACATTAAGATCGAAGGCCATGTCCCATTCTTCATCTTTACACGCCAGGATAGTGCCGTGGTGAACAAACCCTGCGCAATTAAACAGGATGTCAAAAGCCGACTCCTGGGCGGTCAGTTCGGCAATGGCACGAGTGTCGGTGACATCCAATTCACGCGTGCTGATACTTGGCACACTTTCAAGCTCGGCAAGCTTGGTTGCGTTAATGTCGGTAGCGAGTACGTTGGCACCTGCGTCTGCAAATGCACGCGCTGTTGCCTCGCCAATACCTTGCGCTGCTGCCGTTACCAGAGCGCGTTTACCTTGCAGTCTATTTCTCATGGTGGGCAGCGTACCGGAAGCAGCACCCGCTTGCCAAGTACAGCGCATGCACGGGATAAAAATCCTGGGGAACGATGGTGGCACTTGTTGGACCAACCCACATGAAATTTCGGTTGCGCTGTATTGCCAGGCTCATCACCATCATTGTCACCTTCTTCTTTATGCCGGTTGGGTGCATGGTGGCAGCCCACTATTCAGGAGATGGGCAAGGCTATCGTACGTTTAATCGTCACGGCAGTACTGGGCAGGCACCCGATGCTGCTGCAGAGGGTGCCGTGATACAAGTTTACGCAGCCAGAGCCGCACGCTGGCGGGGCGCGTTTGGCGTGCACACCTGGATAGCGACCAAACGCACTAATGAACAGCGCTATACCCGATTGGAAGTCATCGGCTATCGGGTCTATTGGGGCGGCGGCGGCGTTCAGGTACGTCACGGAACCCCCGACGCCATGTGGTTTGGAAACCACCCGAACTTACTGCGTGATATTCGCGGTGGTCAACACGTGGATGCGTTGATCGATCGATTGCATGCAGCCGCAGAATCATACCCGTACAACAAGCGGTATCAGGTATGGCCTGGTCCTAACAGTAATACATTTACCGCCTATCTGGCGCGACAAGTACCTGAGTTGCGGCTAGAGCTACCCAGTAATGCGATTGGAAAAGACTACCTACCTCATGGTGCGCTGGCCGGTTGGACGCCCAGCGGCACCGGTGCCCAATTATCGTTACGCGGTTATGCCGGTGTATTAGCCAGTTTAGAGGAAGGGTTTGAATTAAACATCCTCGGGCTCACCGCCGGTATCGATCTGCTGCCGCCAGCCATCAAACTGCCCGGGGTTGGCAGACTCGGTTTTCCCGACAAGCGGCGAATCGACATACCTTAATTCTGTGATGATGCCGCACGGTAATCAGTACCCATCACGATGAGTTGCTGGGTGGGGTGTAATCTGCCTCTTGCTCCGCGACACGTTTCTGCAGTGCTAATAAATCTTGATGAATATTCATCAGCTGGTTGCGCACATCCTTCAAATAGCTTTCCAGCCAGAACTGCGTCAGATCCTGCAGTTGGCGAATTTGATCAGGGGAAAGACCCTTAACCGAATCCAGATCCAGTAGCGGTTGACTGGGCATTGGTGGATGCGCGTATCGGCCGATGGACTGACGTGCCATGGCCGCCCAGGCATTGGCCACCTGTTGGTCCGGATGCCGCGAAATGGTTTCACAAACCAATTGTTCCAGCAATCTGGCGTGAGCACTGGCAGCAGTAGGCAGGTGATGCACACTTCCCATAAAAATCTCCTGTGGAAACGAACCGAGCCCCGGTATTAATTGACAGGCGTTTGCAGCATCTTCAACTAAAATAAGGCAGTGGTCAGAAGCAACATCACACTTCACACACAAGGTGACTATTTCATTGCCTGTTTGAGCCACTTCTGTTGTGGTGATAACAAAACAAAAAAGTACATCGCAGTACTCTTTATGCCATCCATTTAAGGCTATATTTTCTGCAACAAATGATTATTCGAACGTTAGCCTCATCGTATGGAAGGGTGGGTGCTCAAGGCCTGTTCCGCGAATCGTTACTGGCGCTATGCCTGATATCGCTAGCGGCCTGCGGTTCATCAGAATCTGTGGTGCCTGCGGTGGAAGACCAGCCTACAATGCCAGCAGAAGGCAGTAACGTTGGCCAAATAGATGAGCCGACAGAAGGTGCCAACACGGCAGATTCTATCGAAACACCTACCAGCGACATCACAACCAGTCGCGTGCTGTCGCCCCTGCCTAACCCACCACTGACAGCGGCACCTGCAGACGACAGTGAACCCATCCGTGCGCTGGGCCCACTGAGTACCGTTAGTGAGTTTTTTCTAGTCAGAAACCCTACCCGCATACTCGAAGATACCTACGGCACACTGACCGATGCTGACTTCGACGCTGGGCCTTTGCCCGCCGTTATTAGTACCCCCGCTCATGTTGATCCGACCACGAACTCAGCGCCGTATTTCGACAATCTAACCGATGTTGAAGTGTTTGCTGGCGAGGAGTTACATGTGCGTTTCCGACCATTGGACGCCGACGGAGGTATACCCGGATTGTTTCCGGCGGCCATTCCAGCAGGGGCACGCTATGATGATAATTTCGACGGTACCCGCTCGCTAATCTGGCGCCCTTTGCAACCGCACATTGGTATTCGCGAATTCACGATCACCGCAACTGACCCGGTTGAACCGTTTTATCGCACCGAGCGAACCATTCGCATCAAGGTCAAACCGCCAGCAGATCCCAGCGACATTATTAATCTTCCGCCGGTCGTCAACCAGATAAGAGAGCACACGCTCAGGGTCAACGATCCCGTGGTGGTTTACATCAAAGTGGACGACCCGAACGGCACCATTCCCAGCTTGGAAATACTCAACCAGCCTGCTGGCGCCACGCTCGTACCGCACTACGCGTTTCCTAGAATATCAATCCTGCGCTTTGTACCGCGTGTAACCGGCGCTGTATCGTTGAACCTACTGGCGCGTGACGCCGATGATCCGACATTGACCAGCAGCCGTGTCGTGACATTCGAAGTGCTGGACGAAGCAGATTTTATCCGCCCTGGTGCTCGACTGCGTGAGCTAGCCGCTGCTCGTGACCTACTGATAGGCTATGCCTCACTGTTGGGTTTTTATGAACGACCCGATGGCGCCGTATACGCAGACATTGCCGCAGAGGAATTCAATTTTGTCTCTACTGAGAACTCACTTAAATGGGACCTGTTGAATCCGCTACCCGGTCAGTATCAATGGGCTCAGGCAGATAATCTCGTACAACATGCCAAGGCGCGGCGACAAGCCGTACACGGACATACATTAATCTGGCATCGACAATTACCCGGCTGGATCAAGCGTTCGGCGTTTGCGGATCGTGAAACCCATATGCGCGAATTTATTGACCGGATTTTAACGCGTTATGGCAAGGATGTTCCCGTATGGGATGTTGTTAACGAAGCCCTCGAGGAGGACGGAACGTTTCGACATTCCATCTGGTTTGAAGCGATGGGTGCAAACTTTATTGACACGGCGTTTCGCCAGGCAAGACTCTCAGCGCCCGAAGCCACGCTACTGTATAACGACTACGATATCAGCTTCGCTGGCCCCAAAGCCGATGGCATGGTAGCGTTAATGCAATCGTTGAAAGATGCTGGCACGCCGGTTGATGGCGTCGGTTTCCAGATGCACCTGGACGCGGACTTTGACCGATTTGCTGAGGTGGCCGAGACTTTTCAGCAGGTGGCCAACCTGGACCTGGACATCTACATCAGTGAGTTAGATGTATCCATACGTGCTGGCCAGAATGAAGCTCAGCAAGCTAGGGTGTACGAACAAGTTCTATCACTGTGCTTGAATCAACCACGCTGCAAGGCTTATCAAATTTGGGGATTTACTGACATGTATTCGTGGCGCCGCGAGTACAATCCACTGATTTTTGATCGTCGTTACCAACCGAAACCCGCCTACCGAGCACTGCAGCGCCGCTTGGCAGAAAACTAAGTGTTGTATCACCCTTATTTAGAAACAGCCGAAGCCTGTGCACTAGTGTGCATCTGAGACGCCGTCTTTACGGGTAAAAATGAGGGTTAGTGCGACCAACAGCAGCGCGACAAACCAGGCTAATGACCATTCACCCATACTGAACCCTAAGAAGGTCCAGACCACTTCAGCACAATTGCCGTCGCCCTTGAACAGTAGCGACAAGGTTTTCAAAAAAGGTTCGTTCTCTAGCCAGTACTGCAACCCCAATCCACACTCAGGCACCTTCTCGGGTGGCAGATGCTGCAACCAGACTTGCCGCGAAGCAGTCATCACACCGCCTAATGCTGCCGCTGCCATTAACAGCCCTGCTATTCGCTGCACCCACAGGTTGCGGATCATGAACAAGCCAACCAGCGCCATCAGACCTACGCCCACATAGAACAGACGCTGCGTGATGCACAACGGACACGGGTCCAGGTACAGGACACGTTCGGCATAGATGCCGTAGCTCATCAGGCCAACAACCGAGAACAGACACCCCATCCACATAAGGCGACGGGCATAGACGGTAGATAAATTCATAAAAGCACTCAAAAAGGCGATTAGTTTGCAACAGCAACAAGATCAAACAGAATTAACGTTAGACTGGTTGCCAGCTTAAGGCGGATTGCCCAGCATCTGTTTATACGAAAAGCTTAGCAAACACAGCGCCACTCGCCCGGTATTTTCAGACCAATGACAACAGAGCAACAGCAATGGAATTGAACCTGCAACAGTGGCAAAATTTTCTACGATCGGACTATGCCAACGAGATTTTGATAGGTGTCGGCGCAGTACTGCTGCTGATCAGCATTATCAGCATTGTCAAAGTGGGTTTCAAACTGGCCATGTGGGTACTGATAGCTGGCATTGGTGCCGTCTCTTTGTCCTATGGCTTAAAAGAATCGCCCTATGACTTGCCAGCTTTGCAAACGCTGCAATTATCCGATATCAAAGCGTTGGTCGGAGCCGACCACGACGTCTTGCAGTTGTTGTGTCAGAAGCTAGACCAGGGTGGTTAGGACGGGGCAATTACTGACTCTCTGGCAACGCGTCGAATTCAGCCCGTTTATCGTCAAACCATTTTTTCATGGCTTCGGGCTCCTGCATCAACGTTTTCATCTCAGCCATAACCTTCAGATGCGCTTCATCACCCTGCTTGAACATCTCGGAACCATGCGCTTGACTCAAATTGGCCATTTCTTCAAACGTGTCTGCCTGGAAAGCCAGATCACATGCGCCACCCAATTGTTTACACGTCATGGTTTTCATCTTTATAGTCCCCATTCAAGCGTTGGCAAAGGCAGGTTCGGTCGGTACAAGTAGCCATTAATGCAGTAGAAAATAGTCGACAAAATATCGACCACCTTTGAGAGCAATAGTAGCTATGGCCAGTATTTGATCTTCTGTGCGTGTGTAGGTCTGATTCCACACAAGCGTAAACGATTTTTCTTTTCGAAACACAGAAATCAGTTCTCGGTGACCCGGCAAGCCCCAGTCAGCCTCGCGTTGATCGCAATCTTTGAGAAACTGTTCGTCGCCAATAAGGCTTTTCAGGCTCACTGAAAAGTGTGTGCTATGCAGCTTGTAGTCACGTCTGGAGACACCCAACATGGCATCGTCCATCATGGGTGCGGCGATTTTGACGACATCAGCGTCAGATAATTCCATGCAGCTCATCGCCGCAATTTTACACCGGAATTAAACTCGGTTGGAGGCTAACCGAATCCGGTCAACCCACCAGGGGTACACAGTTGAAGAGATGATCAACTTTCCTCACGATTCTGCTTGCCGAGACGGTATCCACGGTACCACTCGCTTTCCAATGCTTCGTCAGCAAAATAAGAGTGATGGCAATTGGCAGGCGTGGTGCCTTTGATACCGGCATCCATGCCCGCCTTGCGAGCCAGGGCCGGGGTGACCTGGTGCAGGGGTTTGAACGCTTCAGAAATTACTGTGTTCAAACCAACAAAATCAAACGTGCGCTTCATTAGAGGGCAACTCCAGACAATTGAGACAACCGGATAGGTCCCGGATTTCCAGTGAAGTTATCACTTCATTGCGACTCTCTTGTCTAACTGGTTCTCATAAGCTTATGAACACCTTGTTTAACCAGGATAATTTCGAACAGTGTCATGTCTTTGACGCGTTTGCATCCACACTAGCGTGTTAACGATGACCGCATTCGCATCCAGGCGTTTGCGCTAGGTTAACACCGGCTAACACCGCATTGCCAACAGGTTACCTAAAACCGGTACAAACACCGGATTAGCACGCTTTGTGATGCTTAAGCTTGATCCCTTTTGTAAATTGAACGGTCGATTTCACTTGCTTCAATCACCTTGGTCATCAGATGCCCGCTTAAACGCACTGTTTCATGTGAAAGTACCGTTGTGCCTAATGGATGTAGACAGTCTGAAAATACTGTGGGCCAATGAGCCGGGACTGACCTTCTGGCAAGCGGATAACGCATCTGAGCTATATGCACGGGATATGGCCCAAAGTTTGACAACAGCGGCAATACCAGCGCTGCACAACATCCGCCGTAATTGTCACGCCACACAATCGTGTGTATCAGAACTGTGGACGGTGTTTCCAGGTGAGCAGGCCACAACAGCGCAGATAGGTTTTTCACCCTATCTCACTGACGACAATAAACCCGTGCTATTGCTACAGGTTATCAAACAGCACCAGAGCCGCCGCGCAGAATCTCTGCACACAACAACGGCACTAACACATACCTCAACAATGATCAGCCTCTATGGCAATGACAATCAGTTGTTGTTTAGTAACAGCGCATCACAGGATGCGCTAGGAAATAGAGAAAGAACATTGCTTGACCGGTGGGTAAATCCGGCCGATATTCATAAGATCGAACAGGCGCTAATAGCGTCTGAGAGCTGTTCTATCGAACTTGAAGTGCACACTGTCGCCGGTATTCGCTGGCATAGTATGTCTATACGGCGTAGCCTTAATGCCGTGAGCGGTGACACAGCCACCCTAGTCAGTGCGACAGATTCCACCGAGCAACGCAACGCCCAACAAGTGGCTTATAACTTAGCCTACACTGATTCACTAACCAACCTGCCCAATCGCGCAGCCATCAATATTTATCTGGACGAACTGATGGCACCTGGCGAGAAATCCCAAACAGGCTTTGGACTGTTTTTTTTAGACCTTGACCGATTCAAAGCAGTCAACGATTCGCTGGGTCATTCGGTTGGAGACCAGCTGTTAATTGAAGTAGCTTTGCGGTTAACAACATCTGCTGGCCCCGATAGCATGGTCGCTCGTCTTGGCGGTGATGAATTTGTCATGATCATCAACCGTGTCACTGACATAAAAATATTGTGTGATTTAGCCACATCAGTACTGCAATGCATGAGCGAACCGGTTGAGCTGAATGAACAAAAACTACGCATTCTTCCCAGTATCGGTATCTGTAGCTATCCGGCCAACGGCAACACAATCTCAGAACTGATGCAAAATGCAGACGCCGCGATGTACCTGGCCAAGGCCAACCAGAGCGGGTATTACTTCTATGACGAAACGATGACTCGCAGTCTCTCAGAGGGAATCAAGAACCGTTTGGGTCTTGAAAACGATCTGGTTTCCGCGCTCAGCAATAATGAATTCGAATTGTACTATCAGCCCAAAATTTCTTGTCGCACACGAGCGGTTACCGGTGCCGAAGCGCTGTTACGGTGGAACCACCCCACGCGCGGCATGATTCCGCCGGACCACTTTATTGCCATTGCCGAGGAAACCGGTCAGATTATTGAGCTGGGCAATTGGGTGCTGCATGAAGCAATGAAACAGCAACGCGATTGGCACCGTGCAGGCTTTAACTTACCGGTATCGATCAATATATCGGCTCGCCAATTCAAAGCAACTGATCTGGTCTCAAACGTGTCTGAGGCGCTTATCCGACATTGTTGCGACCCGGTCATGGTCGAGCTGGAAATAACCGAGTCTATGCTCTTGGGCGATACAGATCACGTGCACGAAACGCTGCATCAACTCAGCACCATGGGTATTAAGCTGGCACTGGATGATTTCGGCACCGGCTACTCAAACCTGGCCTACCTGCAGAGATACCCGCTGGATACGCTCAAAATTGATAAGGCATTTTTAGCGGATCAGAAACGCTCAATGCTAATGGGGACGATCTTAAACATGGGCAAGGTCCTGGGCCTTCAAGTTGTCGCAGAGGGTGTAGAAACTGCAGCCCAGGCCGATTGGCTGATTGCGCGCGGGTGCGATTACCTGCAAGGTTTTCATTTCAGCAAGCCATTACCCGTGGCTCAGGCTACTGAATTCTTCGAACAGAATTCAGCTACCCGGCAACCACCGATCAACAAGGCGGCCTAGGTGCTCAACCCCACCATTTACTGGCAGCAGAATTGACCTCATCGGCATGGAAACGTGCTGCTTTATCGCTAGGTGGCAGGTTCTCGGTATAGAAAAACTCTGGCAATTCATCGTCAGTGTCTGAAAAACCCGCGCTACGGTTAAATTGGTTTTCCAGCATTAATGTCTCTTTACCCAACTCAACAAAGAAGCTTTCAGGCAACGAGACACCGTGAGCGTCGTTAATGGCCTGCACCATGAAATCCAGATGCTCATTGGTTACAGAGCGTCCAAAAACACATAGGCCCAACGAATCAACCGCTGCACACATAACCTGCATGTCCAGGCTGACTGCGACCAATTCATCGGTGGTTTTGCCCTTACTATCATAAGAGGGCAAATTTCCGGTGGTGTGATCCGCACCTTGCGCGGTCATCATCATACTTAGTCCGGTGACTTCAATAACCCGAGGATCGTAGGCGCTAATGGCTTGGCGTTTAATCACCGGTACACGGGCAACACCCAAGGCCTCACCGACACGTGCGGTGCCGGAGGCGTGCAACTTACCGGCGTGTGTGCCGTTGCGAAGACCATCGAGTACCGATTGCATATAGGCTACATCACCAAATTTACCCTCGCCTGCGTCCATCAGCACCCCGATAGTGCCACCCAGCTCGATAGTATCGATGCCCAGATCATTGGCCTCATAGTTCAGTTGCGCCAGCTCGTCAGGATCAGACAGACCACAGTTGGTACCGAGCAAACCAATGGTTTCATACTCTAACGGTGAGACAACTTCATTACCGTCCTTGTCTGCATACACATTGCTGCACTGAATTATACAACCCGGCATACAGGCATGAGTCTGTTCGCCACCTCGCTCAAGGTTCTGTTCACGTAAAAAATCTCCGCCCAGTTTAAACAGCCCTTTGTCGGTGTCCATGGCTTGACCGGCGGTAAAATTTCGGACCGGTATTCCGCCAACATGATTGGTGTAGTCGGCCACCATGGCCGTGCCGGTTTGCTGGAAAGCCTGAATAGCAGGTTCAGCGTCTAGCATTTTGCGGTATTGCTTCACCGCACCCATGACTTTTTTACGTTCGTGCAAAGGCGGCATGCGATCCAAATCGACAATAATAGCCTTGACTTTTTTAGACCCCATTACGGCGCCCACCCCACCCCTGGCAGCCAGTCGCGATGGCCGTAAGTCGACATCGCTGAACGCGATGCCAGCCAGTAGACCTTGATATTCACCAACAGGACCGCACAGAGCCAGACTTACTTTTTTACCAAAATGCTCATGCAGCTTAGCTGCCGTCTCAAAATTGCCCATGCCCAGGTATTCACTGGCATCGTGGAATTCAATCTGTCCCGCCTGTGTGAAATGGATCAGCGTCCAGTCATCGGCCATGCCATTAAGTGTTAATCCGGCGATTTTTAACTGTCCCAACGCAAAAGCAAACGTACCGCCACCATTGGCTTCCTTTATGCCCAACGTTAATGGGCTTTTACAGCCAACGCTGACGCGGTTTGCGTTAGAAAAATTGGTTCCAGCAAACGGACCGGCCGAGAATATCAGCGGATTATCGCCTGATAGCGGGTCGACATCTCCCAATGCACGTTCAGTCAGAGTTTTCGCGATCAGGTAGCGGCCCGCGCGCACAATGTCCTCACCTTCTAGCTCTTCGGTGCGGATGGCGCGGGTGGATAGATCGATGTGATGGTAATGACGCATGGAGTAGTCAATAATCGGTTCGCAGTAGACCTAGGATAATAACTGGAACCTCACCAAAACGGTACCGCGAAGGATGCTCTAAGTCGTGCCAGTGACCAGTTGGTCCACCAGTTCTATCCAATGCAAGACACGCCTGCCGCTGCCGCTTTGAATATGTAACTGACAACCGATATTAGCTGTAGCAATAATGTCGGGTTGACCTGCCAGTAAGGCATTGACCTTGTTATCGCGCAGCTTGTGACTTAATTCGGGTTGAAACAGCGAGTAGGTACCAGCTGAGCCGCAACAGATATGCGGGTCGGCAACCGATGTCAGTTCAAAACCGAATTTTCCAAGTAGCGTTTCTGTGACCAGCGGTAACTGCTGTCCGTGCTGCAATGTACACGGTGCATGAAAGGCAACTTTGCCCATGGCCAACGCATTGTCGTGGTAACGCGTTAAGTCCTGTGTTTGCAACACACTGATCAGCACTTCAACAATATCCTTGCTCAATTCACTGATTCGCGTTGCCTTTTCAGCATACAGTGGGTCATCTGCCAGCACCTGTGCGTAGTCCTTGACCATGACACCACAACCACTGGCGGTGGTAATAATAGCCTCGCACCCTGCTTCTACTGAGGGCCACCACGCATCGATATTACGGCGCATAAATGCGCGCGCATCGTGCTGTTCATTGAGATGGTAGTGTACGGCACCACAACAACCGGCTTGCGCAGCACTGGTTAAGCCAATACCAAAGGCGTCCAGTACACGGGTCGCACTAGCGTTGGTGGCTGGTGCCATTGACGGCTGCACACAACCATCGAGTACCAGCATTTGTCGATCGTGATGGCCAGGATTTGGCGGTACCGGCGATACGTGCTGGCGCATCGGCACAGCGCTGGCAAGCTTGGCTGGCAATACTGGGCGCACGGCCTGACCCAACTTGACTAACGGTGCCATACGCGTTGAATACGGTAGCAGCGACAGCACCACTTTACGTTTTAGTTTGTCCACACCGTGTCGAGGGACACGCTCCTCCACCAATGCGCGTCCCAGGTCAACCAGATGCCCATATTGCACACCTGATGGGCACGTTGTCTCGCAATTACGACAGGTCAGACAGCGGTCAAGATGCAAACGCGTTGTCTCAGTGGGTGTATGCCCTTCAACCACCTGTTTGATCAGATAAATACGGCCACGTGGACTGTCCTGTTCGTCGCCGATCAAATTATACGTTGGGCAGGTTGCCAGGCAAAAGCCACAGTGCACACACTTGCGCAGTACTTCTTCTGCAGCAATGGCCCGAGGATCAGTTATCAGTTCCGGGGCAATGGTTGTTTTCATCGTTCAGGCACCCACCGCCGCTGTTGTATTACCGTTCGCATGACCCAAGGTGTCCATTTCAGGATGAAAACGACCCGGATTAAACAGTCGTTGGGGATCAAAACTGTCACGCAGGCGAGCCTGTAGTCTAAGCAAGGCACCGTTTAAAGGTTGAAAAGCCGGTTGACCCACTGGACCTGGGCTATAGCGCATAGCGTGTCCACCAGCCGCTGTTGCTGCCTGGAAAACCGTAGACGGTGCCACGTTGGTTAACAACCAACGTTGCGCTCCTGCCCACTCATAGAGCCAATCACCGGGTAACTCAATGGTTGGCGTATGGTCAGCAACAGATACTCGCCATAAGGTGTAGTCCTGTTGTGCTGCTATCTGGCTGCGAGCATTATCAAAATATTCGTGGGTATGATCACGAACGGTACGCCACAGTTGTTCGCCGAGTGCTATTTCTTCTCCACCCAACTGCTGGGCTGCAGCGCGCACAGCCGACTCACTCCCACTCAGCCAAGCACAATGCGAAACTCAGCAAGGCTTGCGCGGGCGATGTGTGTT